>JAIRLJ010000047.1 GCA_031259495.1 Oscillospiraceae bacterium
ATAACGAAAACCTTCATTAACGCTAGGCTAATATGCTCATCTGAAATCTTTCGTAATTGTACTTGGGTGAAGAATAATGTGTCAATACTGTGTTGAGTCAAAATAAAAACGTGGAAAAATGTAGCGATGGTCCAAAAGAAACAATAGCCCCTGCTTTAATTTTAGTTTGGTTGTTTAATTTAGAATTGGCTTTAAACTTTATGAAATTAATAAGCTTACACGCTATCTTGAAAAAACAAGTTTTATAGCTATATAATTGAGCCTATGGCAGAAAGCATATGTTTTTTGCATTTTTTAGGATTTTTAAATAAATTCAAAAAATTTTGGTTTAAAAATTAATACAGTTAATGAGCTAGTGGTATATTCTGCTTGGTTGGTGGGTTTTGTCTGTAAATTAGTATGGTGTGAAACTATCTAGTCTGTTATGGGTTTAGTTAATTTAAGATTTCCAAATCAACTTTCTGGTTTTATTTTCGTAGAATTTTTATATTTCTGTGTTTTGAAAAAGAGGTGTGATATGAATATAGATTCTTATGTTGAGCTTGCAAAATCTCGTTTAAGTTTAAAACGCTTTATGCACAGTTTAAGTGTTTCAAGAGAAGCAAAAAAGCTTGCACAAAAACATGGGTGTGATGAAATTAAAGCAGAAATAGCTGGCATACTTCACGACATAATGAAAGAGACTTCTTGTGAAGAGCAACTTGCGATGATAAAAGAAGCAAATATAAAACTCAATGAAATCGAAAGAAGATCACAAAAACTTTGGCATGCACCAGCAGGAGCTGCTTACGCTAAACTCAGACTAAAAATAATAGATAAAGATATATTAAATGCTATCAACTATCATACAAGTGGAAGAGCTAATATGTCTATTCTGGAGAAGGTTGTATTTGTGGCAGATTATATATCTGAAGATCGAAAATACAACATGTTGGGTAAGATAAAATTTTTATCTTCTGTTTCTCTTGATGAAGCAATTGTTAGCGGTACCGAGTACACTATGAAGTTTTTGTTTAAAAAAAAGAAACTTGTAGATTCACAAGCTTTGGAAACATACAATGCCGCGCTTATGAGGATACAAGACAAAGAAAAATGAGCAAAACTGAGCTTGCCCGAGTAAGCAACAAACTTGTTTTCAGATATGGTTTAGTTTAGTATGGCTAGAAGTTAAGGAGAGGAACATGGTAGATTTCACTGGTGAATTTTGTTCTGAATGTAATGATAAAATTGATAATTCTTCTGATGTAGTTGTTTGTCCTATTTGCGGCACTCCGTATCACAGACATTGTTATGGGAAGGCGGGGCGGTGTAAATACGAAGAATCACATAAAAAAGGTTATGTTTGGAAAAGAAAAGTCTCTTTTAAAAAAAAAGAACAAGAGTTAAAGTGCCCTTCTTGTCTACACAACAATCCTAATAATGCTATTTGTTGTGAAAAGTGTAATTTTTCTTTTGCTGAAAAAAAAGTTAGCAATAAACAACTTGAGGAGGCGTCAGAACTTAAAAACAGATTTTCAGAAGAAATATCAAAAAACTTTGTTAAACTTTCCGTAGGTTCTGATTTATTTTCTAGTAACGCTTTTAATAGCAAAGAAAAACTAAAAGGTATAGAACTAAAAGTTTGGGTAAAATGTATTCAAGAAAATGTTATGTATTATATCTCTGAATTTAAAAAAATAGAGCTTACGAATAAATGTCGGTTTAATTTTTCGGCTTTCTTTTTTGCTGGGTTTTGGTTTCTGTACAGAAAATGTGGACGTATCGGTCGAATAATGCTTATGTTTATGGGTATTTCTTCTTTTGCTGCGGAATTTATTCAAGTGATATTTGGCAGTAGGATTTCTGAAGAAATTTTAAATCGTATCCCCAATAATATAAAGCTTCCTGAACGAGTTTTGGTTTTTTACAATGAACTCTTTAATTTGCCTCTTTGGCAGGTATTTTTGTATTTTTTACCAGGTTTGGCAGCGTCGTTCTATTTCGCTGCCATGGTGTTTTGTGGAAAATTCGCTAATAAATGGTACATGAAAGAATGTGAAAAAAAAATAAAAAAAATACAAAGAGATTCAAAAAATAGCAAAGAAATTGATGAAAAGTTTTTGATTTTTGGTGGAGTTACAAGTAGCGTAATATGGCTAGTAGCTTCTCTTACAACATTTTTGCTGCTTCTTTTGTGTTTTTTTTGATATTTTTTGCATTTTTGAAAAATTTAAACATAAAAATATGTGTTATAAATTTATTTCGTAGGTTGTTTATTACGGATACGAATTATTAATATTCCAGGAATTAAAAGCGTTACTACTAATGTGAAAACAATACCAAAACTTGGATTGAAAATAATCTTTAACAATTCTGAGTTACACGAAAAAACTGTACTGATTGTTATAACAAATAATGTTGAAATTGCTAACAAAATTTTTGCTGCTTTTTTGCCAAGAAGTTCTTTAAAAGCATTTGATATCAAAAACGAAAACATTGATATTTTACAAAAAAGGCTCGTCGTCCATAGAGCCAGAAATATAGAATCGAGCTTCTGTAAAGCTCCAATTTGAGCGACAGTAGCGGCTGTGTACACAGGAAACATTTGTGTTTTTAGGTAATCGCCAAGAGAACCCACTACTAAAATAATTATTAATATTAAAAAAACATGAGAAAGTAAAACCCAAGACACTAAACTTTTTTTAACATTATTTTTTACAAAAGGGAAAATTCCCCCAATTGCAGCTATACAAAAATTTTGCGATACTAATGCATACATACCACTAACTGCATTTTCCGCTCCCTTATACATTGGTGGCATATAGTTTAAAAAGTCAATTTTTAGAATCAGTGAACAAAACATAAAAATTATACTTGTAAGTAATAGAAAAAGTATTATTGAAGAAGCTCGTGCTAAACTTTCTATTCCCTTACTGGCTGCGTACCAAGACGCAAACCCAACACAGATAGAAATTATCCAGAGGGAATTTTTTGGGCTCATTACATTTGAAATAAAAATGTTAAAAACACAAAGAGAAAAACAACAAGCGAACAAATAGTAAACAATGTAAATAAAAGCTAAAAAAAAACCAAATGTTTTTAGATTTAGTTTTAATTTTTTAACTACACTGCTACTTGGATCTTTTTTGTGAAGAATGTAAACAGGAAGAATAAGTATAAGTGTCGCAAATGGTGAAACTAAAGCAGCCACTATGTGATCCCAAATATCATAAGAAAAATGCGTTAAGGGGTTATAAGTCAAATACAAAAGTATTTGACTTATAAAAAGCATAGCAAACATCTGTTTTGAAGTAATAAAATTATTTATTTTTTTCAATATAATTGTTCTCCTTTACGAATTTCTAAATTTTCGAACCAGGAAGATTTTCCAATTTCGTTTGTTTTTTAGATAGTGTTTTCCATCCCGACCTGATAAATACATCACGCATACCAAACCACCCAAAAGGTGAGATTGGGGAAGCATACGGAACACCAAAATTTTCTTTTGAACATATATCGACCAAAACTACTGAAAACAAAATCATAATGGCCCACGTACCCAAAAACCCTCCAACGAGTATAAAAACTAATTTTAACACAGCAATTGGTTCGTATAAATTTGGAATTACATAAGAACTTAATGCCGTAAGCGCTACAACAAAAAGCGTAGGACCACCAATTAATCCGGAACTTACGGCTGTTTGACCTATAACTAGTCCACCAACTATGCTTATTGCATGTCCAAGGGGTTTTGGTAGACGAAGTCCAGCTTCACGCATAATTTCATAAACTAAGTGTATTATAAAAGTTTCAAATACAAGTGAAAATGGCGTGGTAGCCGTAGATATAGCTATTTTGTTTATTAATTGGTTTGGTAATAATTCTGGGTTGAAAGTACATGTAGCAACATAAATACCCGGTAACAAAGTTGCTATAAAAAAGGCTAAATATTTTAGCCATCTATTAAGAGATGCAAAATATGGTTTTGTTGTGTAATCGTCAAGAGTTTGAAAAAACTCTGTGAAAAGATATGGAACAAGCAAAACTGTAGGTGTTCCGTCTATCAATATGGCAACCTTTCCTTCTAAAATTTTTGCACATACAGTATCTGGTCTTTCAGAGGTCCCTACACTACTGAATAGTGAAATATTTTGATTTTCTTCTAAAAATTCTGACAAATATCCAGCAGCGATTATTCCTTCTATATTTATTTTTTTAAGTCTTTCTTTTATTTTTTTAACAAGGTTTTCTGAACAAGAACCCACTAAATAACACAAGTAAAGATCAGTTTTGGTTATTGATCCTATTGACATTGATTCAAATTTCAAACGTGTATTTCTTATGCGCCGTCTAATCATAGTGGCATTTATTCTCAATGGTTCGGTAAAACCTTCTTTAGATTCGTGTTGCATTACCTCGTTAACTGGCTCAGCAATTCCTCTAAAGTTGTAACCCTGTATTCCTATTGCCAAAACTTTACTGCAACCGTCTATTAAAAGCATTGCAGACCCTGATGTTACAAAAGCTACAAAATTTTTATAATCACTAATTTCTACTTGGTCTGCATAAGAAAGGATATTATTTTTTATAAATTGGTATTTTTTTACAGCGTCTTTGATTTTTATAGATCCATATCTTCTTATTGGATTTATAACACTTATTGCTAAGCTTTTTTTATCTATAAGACCATCCATATTTACTATAGCGACTTCTGTATCGTCTATTTTAAACTTTTGTACTACTAAATCGGAACTTTGATTAAATTTTTTTCTTAAATTAAAAATTTTATTTTCTAGAGATGGTTCTAATGGTTCATATTTTTCTATTTCTTCTTCACTATTTTCGGCTTCCGATTTTTGATTTACGTCAATTAGTTTTTTTAAGAATCCTATCATCTTAATTCTCCAAAAAATTTGTTACTGTTATATAAAGTTTTGTTTTTTACAGTACTTTTACTTTAGTATAGGATTTACAAATTTGAGCGAAATATGCATTTTTTTTATTTTCTACGGTGAACCTTTTACAAAAAAGGATTTTTGTTTCAGCCTTCTACCTAAAAAACAAAAACGCTGTAATCAAGACAATTAAAATTTTATTTTTTATTTATTAGACCATCTGCAAAACCAACTCTTTTTTTCTTTTTTCTCTAAAACTAACTTTTTTCTCCATCTTCCCCCTCTTCTTCCCCTCTCTTCTTTTTAGCCCAAACAAAGTACCACCAACCAACGCCACTGGCAGCAAGTAACGGTAGCAGTATGCTGAGTGTTATTACCCAAGGTTTGTTGT
>JAIRLJ010000045.1 GCA_031259495.1 Oscillospiraceae bacterium
GAGACCTTATAAATGAGGAGATTGGTACCCAACAATCGCCTATTTATGTAAGAATTTTAGAACCAAAGAAGAGACCGGCAGCACCAGCTCCAGTAGCAGCGCCACGACCAGTTCCTGTACCACCCAAGTCCAGCGGCCTCCCCTGCACCTCAACAACTACCAAGAGCAGCTGCGCTACCGCCTTCTGGTATTCTAGGAAATACAGAGTTTAAAACTTATAATTTTGAAGCAGATGGTTATAGTGGTGTTGGACGTTTTTTTCAACTTCAGATACAAAAAGGAGCGAAGGTTTCTGTTATGAGACAGAAAGTTGCCGAACATCTTAAGGTTAAACCTGAGAATGTTAGACTAATGTTCATGGCTAAGGCTCTGAACGACAAGTTTATCTGCGATCGACTCAGTTTCGATGAAGAAAACAATCGTATTACAGTTTTTGTTAAAGGTAATGTGGAAGTTTTAATATTTTCGGCCAGGTCGGTGCGGAAATAGGCCTAATTGAAGATTGTCCACCATCAGATTTTGAAAAGAAGCTGCCAGGTTGTGGGTTCGTGCCTTTAAAGTTGAAATAAAATATATAGAAAAATGTAAAATAGTTCTTAATCATCGTAATTACAATTGCAATGAAACTTTACAACTAATTAGCTAGATATAGATTAATAGAAATTAATACACTTCCAACACGTGTCGGTATTTGACAGAAATGCGGGTCGAGATATGGAGAAATTACTAAAAAAGAAAAGATTTTACGAAACATTTTCAAAATAATTAACTTTCTTAAATCAATTACTGTTGTTACATGGCAAAAAAACTCATAAAGAGTCATTTGGCAGATCATTTTATCGGTAGGTTTTGGTAGCACAAAAAATTACAAGCAGATACATTAATAGGCACAGTAAGTGACAGGTAAAACAACAAATCTTGGGCAATAACACTCAAGCTATGTTGGATTCCCGTTACTTGCTGCCAGTAAAGTCGGTTGGTAGTATTTTGTTTGGGCTAAAAAGAAGAGAGAGAGGAAGAAGAGGAAGAAGAGGGAGAAGAGTAGTTTTGTAGGAAGTTTAATACAAGTTTGCACATAGACTTTTGAATACTTGTTTTTTTAATAATTATAAAATTATGCAAATCAAATTATTACAGCTTTCGTTCATGATTATTTTCACGCAATTGTGTTCTTAATAATTACAAAATTATACAAATCAAGCCATTACAGCCTTCGTTTATGATTCTTTCCACTGTTTCGCAAACCTTTCTTCTGGCGTCGTTTGGCATTCTGTAAAGTTTGTTATGCAGCCCTTCGTTGACGAGATCGTATAAAGATTTACCAAATATATTAGACTTCCAAATTTCAGATGGATTTTCTGAGAATTCATTAAGAAGATAATTAACTAGATCTTCAGATTGTTGCTCCGAACCTACCATAGGTGTAACTTCTGTCATAATATTTGTTTTCATCATATGAATAGATGGTGCGGAGGCTTTTAGTCTTATTCCATATTTTGAGCCTTGTTTAAAGATTTCTGGTTCTTCAAGAGCCAACTCTTCTAGAGATGGCATTACTATTCCATAACCTGTTTCTTGAACATCATAGTAAGCTTGACTGATTTTGCTGAATTTTTCTTTTATGCTCGAAAGCTCTAAAATTAAATCCAAAAGATCTGTTTCGTTATTTATATCGAGATCTATTTTTTCTCCCAAAACTTTATAAAATAAAGATTCTACCAGTTCGAGTCTTATTCTTGCGTTACCGCTTCCTAATTCCAGCAAAGAAACTTCTGCACCTTTTATATATTCGCATTTTGAAACATCTAAAGTTATTTTTTGCACATCTTTTATTTTTAAAACAGAATCTGCTGAATCTTTTATTGAATTAAACACGCTAGATCTTAACCAATGATCTTTTTCCAGTGAGTTTACCCATCGTGGCATATCGATTTTAATTTCTTTGACAGGAAACTCAAACAAAACTTTAGTAAGAATATTTGAAATTTTTTCTTCGTCGAGCTCCAAACAATTCACTGGTAAAACTGAAACATTATACTTTTCACTAAGTGAGCTAGCTGTCAACAAAGTTTCTTCAGATCTTGGATATAAAGTGTTATAGAGAACTATAAAAGGTTTTTTTATATTTTGTAATTCAGAAATGACTCTTTCTTCTGCGGCTTCGTATTCTGAGCGTGGGATGTCTGTTATACTTCCGTCTGTTGTTACAACTAAACCGATTGTAGAGTGATCATTTATAACTTTTTTTGTTCCTATTTCAGCCGCTTCTTTGAAAGGCAAAGGTTTATGACTCCAGGGAGTTTGAACCATTCTAGGTGCTTCGTCTTCTATATACCCGAGGGCACTCGGAATAATATAGCCGACGCAATCTATTGCACGAACATTAAAACTAGCTGTATCGTCTATTGTTACGGGTACTGCTTCTTCTGGAACAAATTTTGGTTCGGTAGTCATTATAGTTTTACCGGCTGATGATTGTGGAAGTTCATCTGTGGCTCTTTCTTTTTGAAAGCCTTCTATTCGTGGTATAACAATTTGGTCCATAAATCGTTTTATAAATGTTGATTTTCCTGTTCTTACAGGTCCTACTACACCTATATAAATGTCTCCATTAGTACGCTCGGAAATATATTTATAAATATTTCTTTCTTTCAAAACACCTTACCTCCTATTTTTCTTCTTAAGTTGTTGGGATTAAAATTACAGAATCGTTTTTTAGAACGTCATTTTCAAGATCGTTCTGTGTTTTTATAGCTTCGACAGTAGTATTGTGTGTTTTTGCTATATTCCAGATTTCTTCACCAGCATCTGCGTAATAAATAATGATTGCCGCTGTATCTTTTTCTTTTTGATTTTCGTTATCTATAGAAATTTCTGAAATACTTTCTAATTCAATTGTAAAATATAAAAATGCTGAAATTTTTAAATCTATTCGAACCTCTAGGTTTTTTTCATTTGCAATTCTAAAAGCAAGAGACATAATTTTTGCTTCTGCATCCAAATAAGCCCTACCAAAAGCATTATCTATGGGTTTTTGATATTCAAAATTTAATAAGTGTTCTGTGTAAAATAAGTTTTTTTCTAAATCTAATGCCAGAATACATAAATTAAGTTTTCCAAAAAAAACAAGCATGTCACCTTCTTGCTTAGTTGATAAAGTTAGTACTTCGTTCCAAATATCTAAAACTTTAGATATATTTTTATTGTTAAACTCTATAGATTCTTTGGTTTGGAAGTTTTCATTTAATATTCCGGAAAATTTTTCAAGTTTTATATTGGAAATGATTGGCTTAATTTCGCAATCAAGTGAGTAAACATCTTTTATTAAAGAAAGTTCATGTTCTTCATAGACTGTAGCCACAGTAGCAATATTGAATCCTACGTCTAAAAAATTACCTTCAGCCGAGTCTTTTCTTTTGTTAACTGTATATCCGATGAGGTCAAATTTTACTTCACACTTGCTATTTTCTGTGGCACCTGTTACATCTATAGCTTGACTTATCGGTATGGAATAATCAGAAGATGAAAACTTTTGAGGTTCAAGGCCTTTTGCAGAGAAGACCTTTAAAGTAATTTCACCTTTTATAACTACTTTGTTATCTTCAGTTTTGTAATTTGTCAGAACTGTTGATGCATCTGTGCGCACTATGATTGTTGATTCATCAAAATCCTGAGTTTCAAGGGATTCTTCAACTAAAAACTGATCCATGCCGGTGCCAATTATATCGTTAGTAGTTAAAACAGTCTTTTTTTGCTCTAGACCTTCACCTTCTATGTCTGTGACAATTTCGATTGTCTTTTTTGTTAAAATTTTAACGTGCACAGAAAATGCTCCGTGTATGTCCAATCTTCGCAAACTAACCGCGCGACAATTAATATACTCCGATTTTGTTTGAGTTAATACTATTGCATCTTGATTTGTGTCAGCTGGAATAGGGAGATACAGATTAAATGGCATAGAATGTTCGCATACGCTTATGTTTGTGCTTTTATCATCAAGATATAAAACACTTATATCAGCGACACCATCTATTTCCAATCGATCAGATAGAATATTATTGCTGTTTATTTTTGTCAAAACTCGACACTTCAAAATTTGCCTAATATCTGGGCAATAATCAGGTAAGTTAAAGTCTACATCAATCGCCTGTTCTTTTGTTTGATCAAGTACTACTTCTTTTTGTGTAAATTCTTCCTTACTAGTTTGATAGTCCATCTAAAGACCCCCTAAATTCTATGAATACAAGCTTTACCTAAACTCTAAGTAATTTCTATTCTAGAAAGGGTAAGTCTATGCTAAGCTTCTGATATTTTTAGAAATTGTTTTTTAATTTGTGCTGTTTAGTATTACAAAATTTAATTTTTAAACCAAATAATAATATTTTTGAATATGTGGCTTTTTATAGGAAAGACTAGATCAGGAAAAGTTTTTTAAAATAAAAAAATATTTAATTTTGTTTTGAAAATAAAGAAGGAGAAAAAAACATGAAATGTAAACCTATGAGCTGTGTTTGGGATATCACAAACAAATGTAATAAAGAATTTGATTATACTCAAACAAATAGTTTCAGTGATGAATTAACCACGGTTCAAGCTTTAAATTTTATAGACATGTGTGCAAATATCGGTGTTTTGTTAATAAATTTTTTCTGTATAGAAGCTTCATTGCGTAAAGATCTTTATGTTTTAATATCTCACTGTAGAGATAAGAATATTTTACCTAATCTTATCGTAGGCGATGTAGACATAACTGAAGATATCGCAAAAAAATTGAAAATTGCAGGCATATGTGAAATCGTAGTCGATATAAATGAGTTTAAACTTGAATCTGCAAAAGAAAATCTAAAGAATTTAAAAGATCAAGAAATATATGTATCCGCCATAACAACTGTTACAAAAAGAAATATAAATATTCTAGAAAAAATGAAAAAAATTTTAGTATCTCTGGGAATAAACTTTTGGCAGTTGCGACTTAATAAAATATTTTTAGAGGATTTCGAATTTTACAATAGTTTGGTATTAGAACCTGAAAACATAAATGATATAATGAATTTTTGTTATGAATCTGCAAAAGAAAAGAAAATAAAAATTCTTCCAGTTGGTTGTACTGACCGTTATGTAAATAGAGAAGCTGAAATAAAAAAACAAACATCAGAAAAAGAAAATTTTGAATTAGATAGCTGTAGTGCTGGAATAGAAAGTTTTGGAATTTTATCAAACGGAGACATTGTGCGATGTATATTTACGAAGGACAAAGAGCTTGTAAAAGGAAACATAAAAGAAAAAAGTCTTGAGGAAGTTTGGAATTTATTAAATACTTTTTGTTTCGAAGAAGATTTACTAAGAAAAAATATTCAAAAGAAATATGAAGCTTGTGAACGATGTATCAAAAATTGCGATAGTGCAAACGTAAATGCAGAAGAAACTATATATTTGCCAAATATGTGTTGTAGTTATTGTTTAAAGCCAAAAAATAATCTTAGTTAATCGAATGTTTTTCAGAACAGATCTTGCACTAGAAATAAAAGAAAAAAAATCAGAAGAGCTTCAAGGCGTAAAGTGCGAGACTTCTGAAATAAAAGACGTCTCGGTTACAAAAATAAAAATATTGACAAAAGGAGCAAGCAAAATTTTAGAAAAACCCGTTGGAGAATATATCACAATTCAGGTAAGAGACTTTTCTGATAATAAAAAAGAGACAGAATTTCTTAGTAGTATTGTTTCAAAATATATAAAAAAATTCATACCAAACGAAGGCTTAATATTGGTTGTAGGACTTGGTAACCTTAATATTACGCCAGATTCTTTAGGGCCGAAAGCTTGTGAAACGATTTTAGCTACTCGTCATATTAGGAGTGAATTTTCGAAAGTTGGCATAGATATTTTGCGTTCAGTAGCAGTGATATCCCCTGGTGTTTTAGGGCAGACAGGAATAGAAGTTTTAGATATAATAAAATCCCTTGTAAAAGAAATAAAGCCTGAAGCTGTAGTTTTAATAGATGCACTTGCTTCAAAAGATGCATCACGACTTGCGAAAACAATACAAATATCGAATACAGGTATTTCTCCAGGTTCTGGTGTAAGTAATTCAAGACCGTCAATTAATAAAAAAAGTATTGGCATTGATGTTGTAAGCATAGGAATACCGATGGTTATCGACGCCACAACAATAGCTGCTGATATATTGGGTTTGGAAACCGAAGATGAACTTAAAAGTTTAAAAGAAAAAGTAAGTTTGAAAGAATCATCATTAATGGTAACGCCAAGAGACATAGATGTTTTAGTAGATAGATCTGCAAAACTTCTAGGAATGTCTGTTAATTTGGCTTTACAAGGTAATTTTGATTTTGAAGATTTTCCTTCTTAAAATTTTTTTATCTTTTTTTATTAAGAAAAAGCTATTTCCTGTTTATATGAATGTTTCAATAAACTTAAATCCAAAAATTTAAGATCTTTTTTTCTAGAAACAACAAAGACTATATAATTTCCACTAGAAACAGTAGATCTATTATTTCCTTAAGTCTGATCATTACTTTTGTCACCGTAACAGAATTTACAATTTCCCTTACAGAAATTACATTTTTTTTTCTGTTTTTTATTAAAAAGTTTTATTAAAGGAGTTAGAACAATCGTAATTGCGACTAAAAAGACTACTACATCAATAAACAAAATAATATGCTCCTATTTAAAAATAATTTTAGCAACAAAAAACACTAATGAAGACATAACCCATGCTACAATTATTTGATAAAAAATTGCTACAGAAGTCCATTTTGTGCTTTGAAATTCTCTTTTTATTGCACTAATAACCGCGATACAAGGCGTATAAAATAAAACAAATACCATAAATGATAGCGCCGAAGCCTTCGAAAATTCGTTTGATAAAAAAATTGCAAGTTCCGAAGAGTTATTAGAATTACATAAAACTGCCATAGTGCTTACCACGGACTCTTTTGCCGCTATACCTGCAACAAGTGCAACTGACGATCGCCAATTGCCAAATCCACAAGGAGTAAATATAGGAGCTAAAAAAGAAGCGATATTATAAATAATACTATCTTCGCCACTCTTCACTACTTGCATACGAAAATCAAAGGTCTCCAAAAACCATATGATTATACTGCAGCTTGCAAGTACTGTACCAGCTCTTTTTAAGAAATCTTTCACACTTTCCCAGACATGTATAAATACATTATTAAATGTTGGAAATCTATAAGGGGGAAGTTCCATTACAAAAGATGCGCGCTTACCTTTTGTTAAAAATTTATTCATAAAAAAGACTGTTGTGAAAGCTACAAATATTCCTAATAAATACAAACCAAAAATAATAAAAGGTGAATTAGAACCAAAAAAAACAGGAGCCATCAGCGCGTATATCGTAATTTTAGCACTACACGACATAAAAGGTATTATAAATATGGTTAGTTTTTTATCTTTTTCTTTTTCTATAATTCTTGTTCCCATAACAGCAGGTACATTACATCCAAATCCTATAAGCATGGGTACAAAAGAACGCCCAGAAAGTCCTAATTTTTTGAAAATTCTATCCATTATGAATGCACATCTTGCCATATATCCTGTGTCTTCTAATAAAGATAAAAGAGTAAACAAAATAATTATCTGGGGTAAAAAAGAAACTGCAGCGCCAATGCCACTCAAAATTCCGTCTTTTACAAGACTTTTTGTCCAATCAGAAGCTTTACATATATTTAAAAAATTTAAAAAAAAGTCCGATATCGGGCCTTGTAAGAGAAATTCGACTTTCTCTTTAAAAAAATTTCCAAACGATCCAAAAGTAATAAAAAAAATACAGAATATCATCAAAAAAAATATAGGAAATGCTAAGAATCTGTTTATTAAAATTTTATCTATTTTGTCAGAAAAACTATCAGTTTTATTTTTTGGATTTCTTTTAAACGAGCGCTCACACATTTGACAAATGTACTTATAACGTTCGTCGGCTATTATAACTTGTCTGTCTATATTTTTAGATGTTTTTATTTGAGATTTTAATTTTTTTATTTTTTTATAGTCTTGTTGCGAGACTTCTATTTGATTCAAAGCGAGTTGGTCGTCTTCAAATATTTTTACAGCGTAAAATCTTTTAAAGTTTGATTCTAATCTATTTTGTTTATTCCCAAAAATGTTTTCTATATTCGCTAAAACATTTCTAATTTTTCCAGAATAAAAATTTTTCACTGAAATTTTAAGTGTTTTATAGCTGTTTATAGCTGCTTCTACAAGTTTTTCCAAGCCTTTGCCTTTACTTGCAGAAATCGGGACTACTTTTACACCAAAATTTTCTTCTAATTTTTCTATTTCTATTTTATCTTTACGTTTTTCTAGTACATCAATCATATTTAACGCCACAACCATTGGCATACCAAATTCAATTATCTGTGTAGTCAAATAGAGATTTCTTTGCAGATTTGTGGCGTCAACGACATTTATAATAACATCGGGTGTATCTATTAGCAGTGAATTTCTTGTTATAACTTCCTCGGGAGAGTACGGTGAAAGAGAATAAATTCCCGGCAAATCTAAAATATTTAAAATATTACCCCGAAATTTTGCTTTACCCTCTTTTTTTTCTACGGTAACCCCCGGCCAATTTCCTACAGATTGTGTATTACCTGTTAGTCTATTAAACAATGTAGTTTTTCCAGAGTTTGGGTTGCCAACCAAAGAAAATTTTAAAACGGAGCTTTTTTTACTACTGATTTCAGCGTTTTTAACAATTTGGCTTTTCAGCATGCGGATTCCTCGTATTCGCTTTTGCTAATTTTTTTAACTATTATTTCACGAGCTTCGGCTTTTCTTATACTCAAGTTGTAACCTCTGATCGTAATTTCTATAGGGTCCCCAAAAGGTGCTGTGCGGTTTAGTTTTATGAATGCTCCAGGAGTTATGCCCATGTCTATAATTCTTCTTCTCAAAGCTCCACGTATAGATATAGACAAAACTACGCCGCACTCCGAGGGCTTTAATTTATTAATAGTAATCACAAAATATTACCTTCCAAAGTAAAAAAACATAATGGTTTTGTAAGTATATTCAAAAAAAAATAAATTTAATTACAATCTGGTCCGCCCGGAGGGACTCGAACCCCCGATCTTCAGAATCGGAATCTGCTGCGATATCCACCTTCGCTACGAGCGGGTAACCTTTGTAGATTATATCATAGGGAACTTACTTAAAAACTTATAGAGCTTTATATTTAAAAATCGTGAGTTAAAAAACTAAGTTTTATACAAAACATCCGAGCCAGAAGTTATCCTCGCGTGTTACAGTTTATCTTGATAATTTATTAAATAAAAAAGTTTAAACAAAAAAAATAAATAAAAATTTTTTTATGCGTGAATAAATTTCTTATTTTTGTAAATGATAATTTCTAGAGACTTATGAAATAAGTACGAAATTATCTTTTACTGGAATTTTCAAACCCCAACAGCAAAAACCTCCAATTCCCATAAGGGTTTTGGGGCATTTTTAATTTTCATGCTCTTGTCTACTAATTTTTAACTAAACGAATTATCTTACTTTACTCCTCGTTAGGTTTACTAGTAATATAAGTTTCGATTTCGTCAATTTTAACTTTGGATTTTTGTTTAGTTTTCATATTTTTAGCTAGTTTAAAAATTAAAGCAGATACTCCACATTTACGACCGCTGATTATCGTTATATTTAGTTTGGCAGTTATTTTTAGTAAATTTATCATCAAAAACTGCTTTAATATTATTAAGCTGCTAGAGCGTGTAGCTGTTTATACGAGTTAGTATGTCGTGATCGAGTATTATTTTTCACACGATAGTCTACAATTTGAACTCAAAAAATCGCTTAAGCTAGGTGCATATGGGTTTGATGGGGGGTTTGGGCTTGAAAGTTCCGCTAGAAGTCTGAGTTTGCAGCTCGGCGGCCGCAATGACCGTTGTATCTTTGGGCTTTACTTTAAACTAGATTTTTTTGCTTATTAATACAAAAACATATTATTTAGTTTAAAATGCAAAATGTTGTTTATTTAGAAGTTTTCGAAATTAAAGACAATCAGGGATAAAAATTCTAGTTTTTGCAAAGAGATAAGAATTCTAGTTTTTGCAAAAAGTTTAATAATTTTTTAAAAAAAATTGTCAATACTAAGCTTGCAAACACAATTCTAATTTTAAATTTTATTTAGGAGTTTAAAAAAATGTCAAACAACAG
>JAIRLJ010000004.1 GCA_031259495.1 Oscillospiraceae bacterium
ACTCTAAGTATATCTATACTAAACGTTTTTTATCAAAACAAGCTAAAATCCAAACGCCTTTAAAATTCGAGCTATTCTAGCATACTAAATTTAAATGAGTCTAATGCAAAATACGTTCCAATATATGAATTATTGCAGCAATCTTTTTTTGAGTCTCTTCTCTCATTAAACATCAGATATTTCATTAGATAATGGCTTTCATGCGCTGGAGATATATTAATTTTCTGTTAGTCTATTTTAGGCAATAATAAAACTTTCAAACCAAAAACTTTCTTAAAAACTCCGCTTAAACGACAATAAAAAACAAGAAAATTATAATTAGTTGTTTTATCTGATTATTTTGTGATTATAAAGATCAAAGCCCTCTGTCACGATTTTGTCGTAAAATTTTAAAGGGTTTTGAATAAAAAGTTTGCTTAAATCCGGGTTTTGTTCACATATAGCGTAATCTTCGCTCATGTATTTGATAATAATTTCCCTGAACAAAATTTCGTTTCCTGCTAAAACAAAAACACCCTCAGCTTCTTTAATTTCTCCACTCTCGTTTTTTATTTTCTCACGATGAATAGAATTTTTAGGAATTCTTATTCCGCGGTAACTTCCAAAATTAACAATTATCTGTTTGTGTCTTATATCTGCTAATTCTTTCGTTATATAGTCGCAACAACAAACAACATTGTGCTCTAATTCGTTTATTTTAACTATTTTTGCTGGTATTTTTTGATCTGATAAATCACATATGCTTATATCGACACTATTATTTTCTCTGAATCTATTCATATATTCAGGATTAACATCTAAAACAATGTACCATGGTATGTCATGAACTATTTTACCTAAAATTCTTTCTTTGTTCATGTCTTTAATATACAAATGATCTTCTTGTAAAAAATTACGGCTTAAAAATATTTCTTTTTCAAGGTCTATTGCACTTTCAAACCCGTCCACATGATCTATAAATATTCCAGCTTCTTCTGAAAAAATTTCTTTACACTCATTGTTAGTTGACTTTGCTGATAGCTGTTCTCTGGTTTTTTTAAGTTTTGCTATTGTTTCATTAAAGTTTTTCACTTTGCCAGAAATCATTTCTCTTTCACTTAGAAGTTGAAAAAGCTTTTCTTTTTCTTCAGCAACATCACAATATCTGGAAATATTAATGAAAGAATTTATAGTTTTTATTTCTTTATATATTTTTCTTGAAATCTGTTCTGGACTCGATACGAAAGAAAATTTTAGTTTATTTAAATTAGATAAACTTTCTATTTTGTGGTTTATCTTTTTTAATTCCAGATCGTTTAGAGTATCATTTAAACCTGGTGAAACAATAGCAATTATACCCTTTTTTGAAACTCTTTCTCCATTTTTTATTTTCAATTTAGTTGTTTTCAAGTTACGATCCATATCCAGCTTTATAATTGTTTCTTTTTTGAAAAAATAACCTTCAGAAGATATTTCATCATCAAGCAGTGTCGAAATAGCGAGCTCTGTTTTTATTTCTTGCTGTAAAAAAAACATCTTAATTTGGTAAAGAGCCCAAATTAAAATAATAAGCATCAAAAATAAAATAATAACTCTACGTTTATAAGCTTTTTTAAATTTTATTAAGCGAAATTTTGGCACTTTTAGATTTCCTATTTAGCTCTGAAGGTGATTTCCAATAAAATTCTTAACTACATTTTCAGCTTTTGAAATTACTTCGTCAAAATTTTTTTCCTTATCAATAAAAATCCAAGCAACATCTTTATCTTTTTTGAACCAAGTTATTTGCTTTTTTGCATAATGTCTAGTATTAATTTTAATCTTTTCTATCGTCTCAGATAGAGACGTGTTACCTTTAAAATAATCGAAAAATTCTCTATAACCTATAGCTTTTGCGGCTGTCTTACTCGGAGCTAAGTTAAAAATCATTCGAGCTTCATTTTCAAGCCCTTCTTGAATCATCTTGTCAACGCGTAAATTTATTTTCTCATAGAGTTTTTCTCTCGAAGAAAAAGCTAGCCCTATTTTACAAATATCGTAAATTTTTTTTCTTTTTTTTGAAACTTCATTTTGAAAACTTAAAGTCTTTGATGTTGTATAGTAAATTTCGAGTGCTCTTAAAATTCTTTTTTTGTCATTTTCATGGAGTTTGCTAGCAGTTAAAGGATCAATTTTTTTAAGTTCTAACAATAAGCTTTTGCACCCGATTTTTTGAGCTCTTTCTTCTAATTTTTTGCGTACACTAAAATCAACGCTCATATTTAAGAATGTATTGTTTTTCAAAAAATTATCTATATAAAGTCCGGTACCGCCACACAAAATTATAAGTTTACCCCTATTTTGTATTTCTTTTGCAATTTTTCTTGCTAAAAACACAAATTCTGAAACACTAAAACTTTCTTTAACTGACAAAAATCCGAGTAAATGATGTTTAATACCTTGCATATTATGGGGACAAACTTTATTAACGCCAATATTCATTTCTTTGTATAACTGCATAGCGTCAGCGTTTATTATTTCGGCATTAAACTTTTTAGCGATATTAACTGCAAGATCTGTTTTTCCACAAGCAGTTGAACCCATTATTGATAGAATTTTTACCACTAAGACGACTCAACAACAAACGAAACATGCTTATTTTTGCAGTTTGTGTAACACATCGTCCAGCCCAAAATTATCCAAAAAAAACTACAAGAAAAAGTCAAACCAGAAATCATCGTTATTTCTACAGAAGAGTAAATTGAATAAGCTACAATCAAAGAAAAAAGATTTTTATAATCAACAAATTCCTTATTACTTTTTACTTTAAAAAGCGTTTTTACTAACGAAAAAGAAATAAGTAAAACAAAGCACACAAATATTACAAAACCCATTATACCCCAAGATACTAAAACCGTTAGATAACCGTTATGTAAGTCGTCGTACGCAATCTTTTTTGGCAAAAATCTCTGAGAATAAAGTTCTATATTTGCTCTACTGGTGCCAAAAAACGGAAAACGGAAAAACAAAAGTAAACCTTGTTTAAACATAAGCGCACGATTACTTGTTATATCGTAAGCAGCTTGTCGACCTATTTCTTCTATGGGGAAAATATTGCCTCGTGAAATTTTTTGTAAGGCATATGCTAAAAAATTAAATCCTTTTTGTAAGTAATTTTTTGTTATCAAAATCGCGAGCGTGACAACTAAAAAAAAAGTTCCCAAAACAATCAATCTAAATTTACTTATATGTTCAGTTTCTTTTGAGTTTATCAGCGAACAAAAAGATAAACTCAACATGTATATTACTAAAAAAACAATGCTTGCTAAAGAATCTGACAACAGCAAGGATAAAAAATTCAAAATTATACAAAATATAAAAATCCAATTGGGAATCTTTGATCTATTTGAAATTTTTTTCTTACTAAAAATTTCACAATTTTTACTAATAAACAAAAACGAAGAAATTATAGAAAGAACACTTATAATTCCTAAAAAATTAGAATTTAAATAAACACCTGTTAGTCTATGTTCTCTTATCCCAAGAGTAATGGTCTTTGTATTTAAGCTGAGTCCCGTCAGATTTTTTGCTATTTCAAGATACTTTACCATATATGAATTTAAATTAATTTCATATTTACCACAATTAATAGCTATTAAAATTCCAATTAAAGATAAAAAAGTGGATATATGTATGAAAAATTTTAATATTATTTCTATTTCAAGTTTTATTTTTTTAAGATTGGTATCTGTATGCGCTCCATAAAAAAATAAGAAACAAACAAGACAATGATAAATTAAAATCAAATTTCTCAGATGGCCTTCACTTCTTGCAATAGTAGTCAAAAGCATCGAACATATTAGAACTATAAGAATTTTTATATATTTTATGTTTTTAAAATAACTTTTGTCTGAACAAATCTTTTTTATTATGAGAACCGGAGTAAAAAAATACATAACACAAACTGCTATAATCCCTAATGGTGCGACAAAAACTACGTTAGATAAAAAAACAAAAATAACATACGCTATTCTAAACTTGGAAAAATTAACAGTTTTATTCTTAAATTTTGACAAAATTTTGTTTTTAAACTTTGTTAAAATAAAACAATTCTCCTGATGTTCGTATATGGTTAAAGCCAATTAACTTGGCTGCGGAACTAGGATTCGAACCCAGACAAACAGAGTCAGAGTCTGTCGTGCTACCTTTACACAATTCCGCACTGAATAATAATTTTTAAAAAAATTTCCGAACATTTTCTATTTCTTGTTAAAAATAGACATTATATCATAAAAAGTTTCGTCTTCTTCAGCAATCGAAGGCTTTTTGGGTTTTGAAGAAAAACTAGATTGCTTTTTTGAACTAACAGCCTCATTTCTAGCCCTAGAACACACACTCCTATCATTTTTAGACTTTAAAGAGTCCGTACATTTTTCAAGCGGCAGACTGTCTTCATCAAAACCCGTTGCAATGACCGTTACACTCATACCATCTTCCATATTTTTATCAAAAGTAGCACCCCAAATTATGTTCGCATCTTCATCAGCTTGTTCAGATATCATACTGGAAGCCGACTCTATTTCGTCAAGCCCGATATCAGGCGAAGCAGTAATATTAATTATTACACCTCTAGCGCCATTTATAGCTGTTTCAAGCAAAGGACTGGAAATAGCCATATTGGCAGCTTGCTCAGCCTTATCTTTTCCGGTAGCAAACCCAACTCCCATGTGAGCATATCCAGCATTTTTCATAACAGCAGTTACATCTGCAAAATCAAGATTTACAAGACCTGGTAACAAAATTAAATCAGAAACACTTTGAACACCCTGTCTCAAAACATCATCCGCCACAGAAAAAGCATTCATCAAAGTTATACGCTGATCGCTTGCATACCTAAGCCTTTCGTTAGGTATTACAACTAAAGAATCAACATGCTCACGTAGGGCAGAAATTCCACTTTCTGCCTGGAACATTCTTCTTTTGCCTTCAAAAGAAAAGGGCTTCGTAACTATTCCTATTGTTAATATGCCAATCTCCCTTGCTATTTCAGCGACAATCGGAGCCGCACCAGTACCGGTACCTCCACCCATACCAGCAGTTATAAAAACCATATCAGCACCACGTATCGCAGCAGTTATGTCTTCTCTATTTTCTTCGGCGGCCTTCTGACCTATTTCTGGTCTTGAACCTGCGCCCTTACCATGAGTAATTTTCTCGCCAATTTGTATCTTTTGAGTTGCCTTTGAACGCAACAAAGCTTGTTTGTCAGTATTAACAGAAATAAATTCTACACACTTAACACCAGCGCTAACCATACGATCCAACGCATTTCCGCCGCCGCCGCCGACTCCTATTACCTTAATCTGAACTACGCTGTCAAAATCATCTGCTAACTCAAAAGGCATAGCCCACGCTCCCTAGATGTCAACTTGACCTTATTTAAGCACCTATTAAAAAAAAAAGCAAATTGGTCTCGTAAGTTTATTTGCTTTTGAATTTTCGACAGTTAAAAACAGATTTCCTGCGAAACTAAAAATACTAGAATTATATTACGAAAATTAATCAAACTGAAAAGTTAGAAGAGAAAGATTTCAGACGCTTGGTTAGTGTCAAACGGAAAAACCTTTATCAAAATGATCGAGATTTTTAAGAAAAGCTGGGAAACTCCAAATATAAGAAGAAAAAAATAAACCTTTGAATAAAGAAGAAAAAACAAAATCGCGAAATTTCAAAAAA
>JAIRLJ010000023.1 GCA_031259495.1 Oscillospiraceae bacterium
GTTGGTTGGTGGTACTTTGTTTGGGCTAAAAAGAAGAGAGGGGAAGAAGAGGGGGAAGATGGAGAAAAAAGTTAGTTTTAGAGAAAAAAGAAAAGAAAAAGAGTTGGTTTTGTAGGGGGGGTCTAATACAGTAAGCCAATAATTCGTAACGATTTGGACTCGCCAATTGCAAAAGCAATATAATCAGCTGTCTTTCTTTATTTAGTACAAGAATACATTTCCGACCACGTATATTTTTATCATATTTTTTTAAAAGTCCAATCTTCAGAAATATAATCAGTTTCATCTTCAAAGACTTTGCTTTTTTTAGCTATTTTGTTACTAGCCTTTGTCTGTTAATAAAAACTCAGCATTTTTAGCTTAGCAAATTATTGACTATGTTCGGCAACAACAGTCAAAACAAGCTAATGTTAAACAGATGTCTGCGCAGTTGCATCCGCCTATATTTCCCGAGTTTCCCATAGGATCGTATCCATATGGGCCAAAATTACCATTTCTTTGGCTAGAAATTCTATTATACATTTCAGCGTACTCTCTATTAGAAGGATCTATTTGGCATGCTTTACTTATGCAGTTATAACCTTCATCAATCCAACCTCTTTTACAAAAAATTACACCCTTCAAGAAATACCATTCAGCATTTCTAGATGCTTCTGAAACTTCGGAAAGCAAACCATCCGCTTCGTTGAGCCTATTATTTGCAATCAAAGTTCTTACGTTAATAAAATCGCTTTTTACGTTTCTATAGCCCCCTGCCGAATTGGAACTAGAATTTTTACTTTTACCACCCGTCAAAGCATAGTAAGCCTCATTTATTTCCCGCATTTTTTCAGCTGCTAAGTCGGCTAAAGGATTATCTTGATAGTTATCAGGATGATATTTTTTTGCTAGTTTTCTATAAGCTTTTTTTATTTCTTCAAAGGAAGCGTTGTTGGAAATACACAATATTTCATATGGATCCTTCATTTTTGCTCCTTTAGTAACTGAGAATCATAGAAATAATTTACACTTTAGGTTAGCTAAAGTAAAGTTTTTCATATACTAGATCTACTGTGAAACCTAAAATGTTAGAATTATGTTATAAGAATTAATCAGACTGAAAAGCTAGAAGAGAAAAAATAAAAAAAGAATTAGTTTTGTAAGAGGTTTGATAAAAACGTTTTGAAGTACGTTTGTTAATTTAGTTGACTAAAAATGTGAAACCTTACTATACTCGAAAGGTTGGGATTAACAGTTCTGACTTCTTGCACACAGACTGGTCTTACGAAACTTAGGAGGTGTTTTTATGGTAAATTTTAATCAAGAATCTTTAGCTCAGTTTTGTGGTGTTGGTAAAACTTCTATTTTTGATGGGTTTGATAGAGCATCGAAAATTTCCGACACTTTTGATCGTGCTTCAAAATTAGAAGATAGTTTTGACAGGGCATCTAAGATTTAAAAAAGCGTAATTACTTTTTTAGTTTTGCAACTTTTTTTATAGATGTTTTTATAGTGTTAGGCTAGTCTGTGTGTCTTAAGAAAGGCTGTATATTGGGGGACTTTATTACATGATAATCAATGATTATAGTTCTTGGTGTATCAACAGTGTCGTTGTTAAGGTAGTGGCGCATTGCAATTTAAGGTGCGATTATTGTTACAGAAATATAAACTCAGATGAGCACAGACCTAATATTATGCCTCTTGAGATGTTCGAAAAAATTATTAGCGATTACATAGAAAGCACTGACAATCCCCAAAAACCCTTAGTAGTAGTTTGGCATGGAGGAGAACCGTTAATAGCGGGTGTTGATTATTTTCAAAATGTTCTTGAAATGCAAAGGAGACTCGGAAAAAACAGAAAGTTTATCAATGTGGTACAGACCAATGCTACTCTTGTAAACAAAGTTTGGGCAAAATTCATAAAAGAAAATAACATAGTTGTCGGCGTTAGCATAGATGGACCTAAAAAGTTTAATGATATACACAGAAAAAACAGGGTTGGCAACTCTACTTTTGAAATGAGTGAAAGAGGACTTGAAAATTTAAAAGAAGCTGGAAATAGTTTTAGCGTAATTTGTGTTGTAAGCAATGAAAACTACGATAAAGCAAAGTTGTTTTTGGATTTTTTTGCAAGCATTGGTGTGTTGACTGTGAGTTTTATCCCGTGTTTCGATTATAATTTGAAACATACATTAGACAATAAAAAATATGAAATCTTTATGAAAACAGCTTTTGATTATTGGATGTCTAAATATAAAGGCAGCATAAAAATAAGATTTCTAGAAGATATTATGAGAAAAATAGTTTGCCTAGCTAAAAATCAAAAATGCTATACAGGATGTGAACTTTCTGATATGTGTGGCAGAAACATTGCCGTACTCGACAATGGAGATATCTATGCTTGTGCCTGCTTGACGCCGGTAAAGCACATGAAATTAGGGAACGTAAAAACTTTATCTTTGAAGGAAATACCGAAAACAACCAGTTTTAAAAAAATGGTTGAACAATACAACGACATAAACAAAAAGTGTTTGACTTGTGATGTCAAAAGTATCTGTTCTACAGGCTGTTTGAATAGGAGGTTGTCTTGTTATTCTAGCGAAAAAATCGATTATTTTTGTGAGGCTAGGCGAAAGATAATAAATCATGTTAAAAATTCTTTACCAAAGTATTTTCCTATTAAAGAGCCCGTTAATAAAGTTTAAGATTTCTTTGCTGTTTTTCTTGACGTGTGTTTACGTTTTTCTAAACTTGAGTTTGCCTCAAATTTTAAGAACATATATAAACAGTCTTTTTTCGAATCAAAAGTTTGAATTTTTTAGAAATCTGGGTTTTGTTTTTTTGGGGTTCACGTTTCTAAAATTGTTTTTAGATTTCTTAGCTTTTTGCTTATCCAAAAATATCGGACTTTTGTTTTCTAAAGATTTAAAAGTAAAAATGCTAAAAAAGTTATTCAAATTTGAATTATGTTTTTTACACAAGATTGGCACAGGTAAAATTCTCGATACAATAAATTCTGACACAGATCTCATGTCTGATTTTTTTGGAGTTATAATTTGTGATTTATTAGGAAGTACCTTGCTGCTCTTGGGGGTAATAACTGTTATGTTCCTTGAAAGTTTAATTCTCGGGACAGCTTTTTTGCTTTCTGCTACGCTAATTTTTTTTATACTTTTACAATTTGGTAAAAACAGCGAAAAATTTTGGCTTAAAGCTAAAAATTTAAATTCTAAAGTTTTTGGTAGAATTTGCGAATTTTTAAGTGCAAGAGAAGAAATGATAGGCCTTAAAGCTTGTAATTATATTACAAAAACTTTTAAAAACGATTTAAAGTTAGTTGAAAAGACGATTCCCAAAACAGAATTTTTTGCAGCTTTGCCAAGTAATTTGTCTATGCTTACTTTTTCTTTGATAGATGCTCTTGGGCTTGGTTTGGGAAGTTTTCTTTATTTATCAAGAAATGAAGATATAGGAATTGTGTACATGATATTTAATTATGTAGGGTTAATGTACAAACCAATGTTTCAAATAAAAGAGGAATTTTTAAAAGCTGGTTCTATTGTTTCAAGCTTAAAGAGATGCATAATTTTTTTGAACGAAAAAGCAGAGAATGAATCTGAAAATTTGCTGTGCAATGAAATCAAAAATATAGAGTTTAAAAATATTAATTTTAGTTACAGTAATCAGAAAAAAATTCTGAAAAATGTGAATTTTTTTGTAAAAAAGGGTGAATGTATAGGAATTATTGGAAGAACTGGCAGCGGAAAAACTACTTTAATAAATCTTATGTTGGGGCTATTAAGGAGTCACGGTGTTAAAATAAACGGAATTGATATGTCTAACTATAACATTGACTCTGTAAGAAAAAGATGTTTTTTAATTTCTCAAGAAACCGAAATCTTTAGTGGGACACTTCAAGAAAATATAACCCTTTTTGACAATAGAATTTCAAGAGAAATTATTTTAAAAGCAATAAACGATTTAAACCTTTTCGATATTTTAAAATCATCTGGTTGCGAACTCGAACTGAGCTTGGATAATAAAAGGCCTTCTTCGGGAGTTCTACAACTTGTTGGCTTTTTACGTGCAAAAATTGCAAATCCCGAATTGCTTATAATGGATGAGCCTTCTTCTTTTATAAAAACAAATGATATTTTTGATTGCCAAGAAATAATAAAAAATCTTTCGAAAGATAAAATTACTATTATCGTAGAACATAATCTTACGACGATAAAAAATGTTGATAAAATTTTTAAAATATCTAACGGAATTTTGGCTCAGTATAAAACAATAGAAGAAGCCTTAGAAAGAGAAATGTGTGATTGTTAAATTAAATTTTAATCAAAATAAAAAAGTTAAATTTTTATACTTTGCAACTTCTGCATTATGGATTATTTCTAATTTAGCAATGCTAGTTTCAGGATTAATTTCTAAACACGTATTAGATAGTTTGCAAAAAGATTTGATTGATAAATTCAAAATATTTTTATTAGTAGTTTTTTATTTTCTTATTCCAATGATTGGGCAGGTTTTTGAACAAATAAATGTGTTTTTTGTCGCAAAATTAAAGATAAAGATTCAAAGCAATATAAAATTAAAACTGCTGGAAAATTCTCTAAAGCCAAATTTTTTGTTCGATTTTGAACAGGAACTCAATAAATTTCGGGACGATACTGAAGATATTGGCATGTTTTTTTCTCAGCTGACTGGGGCAACAATTGCTATTTTAATCGGTATTTCTGCTGCTATTCTTCTTTTTTTTGTAAATATTAAAGCGGCTACAATAAGCATTTTGTCGTGTTTGTCCATACTGTTTGTTATTTTTATATTGAGAAAATTTTTGTTTTACATGAATCAAAAGAAAAAATTTTGTTTAGATCAAACACTTAAAAAAACATCACAAATTATTTCTAACATCTATTTTATAAAAGCTAATTCAAAGTCTTCATTGTTTTTGAAAAACTTAATTTCCTATGAAAACAAAAAAAACAGATATACATTTTGGGAGTTTGCTTTTGAAAAATTTTTACAAATTTTATCTTCGAATTTAGTCTTAATTTCTATGAGCTTTGTATTAATAATCATGATCAATGATTTTAGAGAAGGATTGTTTACTGTTGGTAGTTTCGCCTTGTTTGAATACTATCTTTATGTAATTAACTCAGTACCATCTAAAATTTCATTAATAGTTAAAAACTATACAAAATTTAAAATTTCTCTAAAAAGGATTGGTGCTGTTTCTTGAAAGAAATAAAAAGCATAGAGTTTTTGAACATTGGATACAATTTTTTTTATAATTATCAGGCTTGCAAAAATGTTTTTGTAAAATTTGATGGGTCTAAAAACACCATAAGTGGAGTGCCATCTAGTGGTAAAAGTACATTCATTAAAATTATGGCGGGAATTTTTCCTATCCAAAGAAAAAAATTACTTATAAATGGCAAAATTCCCAGTTGTGAAGAAGTTGATTTTTATTTATCTAAAATTTCTTATGTTCCTCAGGAAGCTAATTTTTTTTCTGGAAATCTAAAAGAAAATATTTTTTTTGATAAAAAAATTAATAATTACCAAAAAATTCTCTATTTGAGCGCTCTTGACAAAGATTTTGAAACTGGGCTTTTGAGTTTTAAAAAGAACGTAGGTTGCGGTGGAGTTGAGCTTTCCGGAGGACAAAAACGCAGAATAAGTATTGCTCGTGCGCTAAGCCTAAAACCTGAATTGCTTCTTGTGGACAATTTAACGGCTGGGCTTGATGTAAATACGGCCAGGGTTTTATCCGACAGAATTTTGAATTGCAAAGATTTTACAAAAGTTGTTGTAGAATAGCGTCTGTTTACTCCTCTTCTCTTTTTTCTCCTCTCTCCTTTTTAGCCAAAACATGGCGTGGATTTATAATTTTGAGCTTAAAATTTAGTTTTACAGAAATCGAATAAAAATTTTTACAAAAAAACCAAATTAAGAGCACAAATGTGCCCTTAACAATTAATAATAAAAGTTATAAATTTTTATTAATATTAAAAATTATTTAATTATTTAATATCTTATGACAATCCTGAAACAGCAGCATAAATATATGATATTTTATACCATGTCGCATTATCAACTATACCAGTTTGTGGCAATTTAAACACACTTTGAAATGTTTTAACAGCAGCTGTTGTATTTGAATTAAAATTACCATTTGGTGAAGTTATAAGTGGAATTGCAGGGTAATTATTTCTTATAACATTGAGTTGTTTTTGTATTTGTTGAACATCTTCCCCGCAAGAACCACCTCCTTCAGAAAGAGGATAGCCAGGATAGGAACTCGGCAAACCTTCTACCTGAGTTGCAATCCTCAAACTTGCAGCATTTGTGTAGTAATATTTTAAAATTTGTAAAGCTGTGTATCCTATACGTCCTAAATATTCAGCTCCCCATTGACTTAACCAATTTGGCCTTTCAGCTACAATTTTTCCGTCTACATACTGAGCCAAAAAAGGATGTCTATTAGGTTCTATTACAATATATTGATTAAAAATTTTGTCAACTATATTTGAAATTGTATCAAAAATTGGGCGTCCATATATAAATTTATGGTCGTATGCTGTGGATGAAGTAATGGTAAAATCGTAACCTTGTGATGGGTACCACTCTGTGTAAAATCTATTTAACGTAAAAGAAATTATTGCACAAATATTTGCTTTTAAAGTCTCAGTTGGCCAAGTTGGATAAATTTCACTACTTGCTACATTTTTAATGTACTCTGCAAATTGTACCCAATAATTAGGAGCACCAGTATTTGTTAAAAGTCCGTCGTGTACTATTACATATTCAGGGATTACAACTTCTTTTAAAATTAAGGTTGATATATCTGACGTATCTTGCTCAGGAATTTTTGGTTCATACGAATTAACGTAGTGTTGCGGAATTGTAATATTACTTAGTATGTTCGTACTTTCTTTTTGCCTAAACATATAAACATCTTGGTAAGTAGTAATTGTAGGAAAAATTTCTAATCCAGTTACCGTCTTTTCTTCGAGATCAAAATTTGTAACTGAAATTTCATAAGGCGAATAAGCAAGTTCATTTGATTCTCTGTCGAGAGAAATACTTATATCTGGAGCAGGTAAACTAATACTCTGAGTTTCTCCTAGATCATTAGTTGTAAAAATTCGGTCGATGCCGTTACCTGTGAGGTGTACTTTTGCTCCTTTAACGGGTTGGCCTACAGAATCAGCATAAACTCTAACTATTAAAGTTCCATTCATAATTATCTTCCTTTCAAAAGGATTTTTGTTAAATATCGACTATTCGATATGTTTCATCTTATGGATTCTCAAATTTTTTGGTCACTATAGTACATTTTATGTAATTACTAAGATATCGAAATTTAAAAAAATCACATATTTGTAAAGAAAAAATATTATAAATCAAGCGATTTTTTTGCTTGTCTTTATCTCAGGTTTAAAACAAGTAGATTCAAACCAGTAATTAAAATTGCGAATCTATTTTAAGGAGATGATTTAATGGCCATTGACGAAAAGCCCATTGTAAAACAGGGCGATACGGGCGGTGCTGTACTGGAAGTACAACAATATTTGAAATTATACGGGCTGTTTCCTTCTACAATTACAGCTAGTTTTGGGCCTGACACAACTTATGCTGTAGAGGAATTTCAAAGACTTAACGGGTTGCAATCTGACGGAATAGTAGGACCAATAACCTGGAAAAAATTTGAAGAGTTAATAGATGTTACAGGTGGCTACCCACCAGCTCCAGACTCTGATTTAAAACCAGTTTTAAGCTTTGGAGAATCAGGTTCTTATGTTAAAGAGCTTCAAACAGAATTAACTCAACTTGGATTTTATAAATCATCTTTAACGTCAACTTTTGATAATAACACTCAAGAAGCCGTAAAAAAGTTTCAAACAATAAGCCACTTGATACCAAACGGTGTTGTTGAAAAAAATACATGGAGTGCACTTTACTATCAGTACAACACGTTAGCGGATTGCGGTGAATCTAGTAATGATTATTTTTCTTACACCGTAAAATCTGGCGATTCTTTATGGGGAATAGCACAGCAATTCGGTACAACAGTTCAGGCCATTAAAAATCTCAATGGTCTTACGAGCGACAGTTTGAGTGTAGGACAAGTTTTAAAAATTCCTACATCAGCAATTTCTCCGGAACCAGAACCTGAAAATTCATACACTGTAAAATCTGGCGATTCTTTATGGAAAATAGCACAGCAATTCGGTACAACAGTTCAGGCCATTAAAAATCTCAATGGTCTTACGAGCGACAGTTTGAGTGTAGGACAAGTTTTAAAAATACCAACCAGTACAAGGAGATACAATATGACAACATACGTAGTAAAATTAGGAGACGATTTGCTAAACGTTTCAACAAATTTTGGCATTACAGTCGAACAACTTAAATATATAAACGGACTTGAAAGCGATATACTTCAACCTGGTCAAATTTTAATAGTTCCAAATACAGCAACCGAAGAAAACGTAACACAATCCGAATCTACTCAAACTATAGTAGGTGGAACAGAATATCATGTGAAATCTGGTGATAATTTGTGGGCACTTGCACAAAGATATGGTACAACTGTCAACGCTATTAAAATAGCAAGTAATATTACTAGCAATAATTTAAGTATCGGACAAAGATTGGTAATTCCAACTGCATCTACACAGGTTATTAGCCCAAATTCAACTGTAGTAACACAATCCGAATCTGCTCAAACTGTAGTAGGTGGAACAGAATATCATGTGAAATCTGGTGATAATTTGTGGGCACTTGCACGCAAATATGGTACAACTGTTGAAGCAATTAAAGCAGAAAGCGGCATTACTAGTGACAATTTAAGTATCGGACAAAGATTGGTAATTCCAAGAAAAAAAACCTCACATTCTGCTCAAACTGGTTCTCAGTCTTATGTAGTAAAATCAGGAGATAGCCTTTGGCTTATTTCCAAACGTTTTGGCGTAACAGTTGATGCCATAATAAGCACCAATCACCTGACTAGCAGTTTGCTATCTATCGGCCAAAATTTGATAATACCAAAATAAAAAATCTTTATTTAAAATCAAATTAAAAATTTTAAATAAGACTTTAGTTTTAGATTAAAAATTTTAAAATAACAAAAGTTCCTGCAAAAAACTCCTATGCTTTTTAGTGTGGGATTTTTTGCTCGTACTATATTTGCAAAATTCATGTATCAAATAAGCAAACTTAATTATTTTTTTACAAAAATAAAGCATAAGAAGCATAATAAGAAAAGAGACGGTAAACAACCGTCTCTTTAATGTTTTAATTTTTACTAAATATATATATTGACATTTTCAAAATAAAACTATTGTATCCATAAAACTACTAAGTTGTTTGTGAAACAGCTGGATCGGCCGGAACATTGGTGTTAAAAAGTCGAGCTAATGCGTTAATCTCAGTTTGATGCAACGCTTTAAGTTTTTCAATTTTTACTCTACTTCTCTGCCTCATATATTTAAGTTCAGCTAGTCGACCTTGTTTTAGATTAGATAATTCTGATTTCAGCTGTTGAACCTCATACTGGAGATTCGTCCTACTTTGTATTAGTTCTGTCACATTATTTCTCAAATTTTCCACATCATGTAAAGCTCGTACTCCTAGACATAAATAACCATCAATAGTATCAAAGGTAGGAGCTGGAGGATTCTCTATTTGACTTCTGTCTAAAACAACCCCTCTTATTTTAGAATAACGTATAAAAAAATCTAAATAATTCCGTGACTCAACTAATTCAGAAATTCTTCTATCTTTTGAACCAAGATTACCGTAACGAACAAATATATCTTCAACTTTAACAAATCTTTTCTGTCCATAATAATCTGCAACTCGCGCAAACTGCTCATGCCCATCAAAAACAATCTCTGAAACTTCAACTTCATGATTTTCAGTATATAACCAGCCAGAATGGGAAGTTATGTTTCCGCTGCTTTCCATTTCAAAAACCGAAGTTCCAGACTTTACCATACAAGTTAGTGGAAATGTTTGGCCAAGTTGCGGTTCGGTTGGTATTCCACTTGCTTTAGATAAACTTGATTTCGGTTCAGAGGCTTGCTCAAGCAAGCGATCTCTTTCAGCTAAAATAGCGGCAAATTTTGTTTCAGAACCCGATTTAAATAGCTCAAATTCTTTTCCTTTTTCAATTAACGCTTGCTCTAAATCTGTATTTTTACTTTTTAACAAAGCACATTCAGAATGCAGTTTTTCCATTTCTTTTTTACAAGAAGCTAAATCTGACGTTAATCTTTCTTCATTTTGCCGCCTAGCATTTTCTTCTCCTCCTAAAGTTGTTTTTAATTCTTCTAACGCTCTTCTCAGTTTCTCTGTTTCACTAGATTTTCTTACTAATTCACTTTCTAATTCACTTTTTGCTTCAGACGCTTTTTGTTGCAAGTCAACAAAAGATTTACGCACTTCATGTAGTTTAGCTTTAAGTTTACTTCTTGTTTGTTCTTTTTGGGCTTTAAGAGCGGCTATCTCTTCGTTCTTTGCCAACAAATCTTGCGACAGTTCATCTGCTTTTTGTCGCAAATTTTCAAGTTCAGCTTTATCAGTGCTTTTGACCGAAGCTGGTAGTGGAAGAGCTGGCGCTAGTTGTGGAAATGGTGCTGCTGGTGCTGGGGCAGGAGCTGGTGGTGGCGGCGCCTGCACTGGTGCTGGAAAAATTTCTACTTGATCTGGAGGAAGAGCAACTGGTGGTGGCGCTGCTGCTGGTGGTATTTCAGTTGGCGCTGGTGTTGCTGGAGCTAGTGCTGGTTGTGGAGCTGGAGCTGGAGCTGCTGCTCTTGCTGCTGCTGCTTTCTCTGCTGCTGCTTTTCTTTTTGCTAACTCCGCCGCTACTTTTGGACTCAGTTTTGGAGGAGCAGCACTTGCTACTTTGCTCGCCAAATCAACATGAAGATCCGTCGCAGGTATAAAACCAGACAGCATAAGAGCTGTTAATACTTTAGTTAATTTTTTCAATCTTGTTTTTTTCTCCATTTTTTTAAACTCCTTTTGTCTATTTTTTTTGTTTGAAATCAATTTTCTCTTATCTTTTTTTAGAGAAACAAAATTAGGTTTATCAAAAATCTAGAGTTTTCTTAAAAAAATTTCTAGAATCTTTGAACAAACCGCATAAGAATTTTGCAATAAAAAATAAGTCTTGTCAAAAAGATTTTAAAAAAATATTCAACGCAAATTACAACGTAACTTTCAAACCCCAACAACAAAAACACCCCCAATTCCCATAAGGGTTTTGGGGTGTTTTTAGTTTTCATACTCTTATCTACTAATTTTTAACCAAATAAATTATCTCACTTTGCTCTTTATTAAGTTTACTAATAATATAAATTTCGATTCCGTTAATTTTAACTTTAGATTTTTGTTTAGTTTTTATATTTTTATCTAGTTCAAAAAGCAAAGCAGATACTCTATATTTACGACTGCTGATTATCTTGTATTTAGCTTAATTATTATTTTTAGTAAGTTTACTATCAAAAACTGCTTTCATATTATTAAGCTGCTAGAGTGTGCAGTC
>JAIRLJ010000020.1 GCA_031259495.1 Oscillospiraceae bacterium
AAATCTGACGCTTTTGATAGTTTATCTGGTGGCGAAGATAGTTTTACTCGCCAAAAATCTGGATATTCTTTCAAGATATTAGAAGAATATTTGCTTGTAATAAGTGGCAATGGTTCTCTTGCTCTTTCTGAAATTAGCATATTTTGTTTCAGTTCTTTTGCTCGTTCAATAAGGTGTCGCGATTCTTCATTTAAACGCTGTATTTTTTCATTCAAACATTGAAAATCTTTATAAATTTCTGTGGCTAAACTTTCCACTGTTGTTTCCATTTGTCTAAACTGTCTTTCAATTTCTTCAATTTTTGTAAGTAAAGGAGGCTCTAACTCTGAGAAGTGACTTAATTCTGAAATCGAACTATCCGATCTTTCTTGTAAACTGGCAATTTTTACATCAAAAGCTTTTTTCAACCCATCAACTAAAGTACAAAAATCTTCCAATAGTGCAAGAACAACAGTTGGCTTCTTTAGCAATAGATGATCGGAAAACAATTTAATTATTTTTTGCAAATCTGTGATTTTAAGACAATTAAAATTAACATGCTTTATCAAACGGAAATGTTCTAAAGAAATTCCCTTAACATGAAAATCTTCAAGACCTTTTAGCAAAATACTAAGGATTTTAAACTGAATCTTACTATTATAGTAGATATGTTCATCTTTTTTTGATCTTACGAGCATTTCTTCAAATTGTGCTGGCGTCGGCCGCCATTCTAAACTGAACAATTCCTCAAATTGTGCGCGCAATGACAACTTTGACGTTTTGTCAAGCAACGGAACTGAAGATTCGAGTTCATCTACACAAGAAAGTTCTGCTATTAAAGGAGAAGTAAATCCAAATCTGTTTGTATCCCGATGTTTGAGCGCTTCAGTGACTGTTTTATGTTTAAAATCAAGCCATTTACTTGCAATATCAAATCCAGCTTTTTTTGCTTCAAGATAATCTTTGATTCCAAAAAATCCTTTTTTTATAGCTAGCAGGTAAGTTTGAAATTCAATCATTTCAAATTGAGGGCCTAAACCTACAGCTTCTAGAGCTTCTGTTGAATTCAATCCGGGAAATAATTTACAGAATCTCTCAAAACTATAACCAGAATTTTTGACGTGATTCGGTTGCAACTTTACAGCTTCTGAACAGCAATTAGAACTAAAAATTCCAATCACAAGAATTATTACTATTAATTTTTTCATTCTTTAATCTTTCCCTTTAAATTTTTAAAAAATTTGACTATTATCTATGTACAATAAATCTAAATTTTTGCGGCAAATCTTAAACGTTCTATAAACTATGAAATAAATCTGGAAATAAATATACAGAACAAAACTTATGTATGATTCTATTGCCTTTCTAAAAGCTCAAAAACTTTACCAGACAAACAAAAACTAGAAAGATTCATTTGATTTCTTCCAAATGAGTTTCTTCCTGTATGCACAAATTTGATCGCTTCTAACGATATTTCTTGAGAAATTCCAAAGCATTCTACTTCGCCCTTAAATTTATCTAGCAGTTTCCATTTTTCTACTCCTTTTTCTTTGCCATACAATTCCCACTCTCCAATATTTTGTCCAGGTAGACTTGTTACTGAAAAGGTTTCAGGAACAACACGAATTCCTTTAAAATACACAAATATAGAATTACAGTTTGAATGCGTAGGATTACTGCTCCAACGTTTCGATTTGTCGTTCGATGCTAAAACTCTTCTAAGCCCATCACTGTCGTACTTAGGAAATGATTCCGCAGTCCATTCTTTAGAATAGTCCCTTAGAATATCAGAAGAAGTTCGAATATTTAAAACATCAGTATTAGTTTCTCCTACTTCTTCTCGTACACACGATTCTAATAACCTCGACATTTTGACTGTGAATATTTTTTGTTTCGCTTCCTCTAATTTTATTTCTGTTTCGCTTATAGTTTTTAGTGTCTCGTCTCTGCGTTCTTGGTTTAAACTTTCAGCTTTCTTCAAAAATCTATTTCTAATTTTTTCAAGCCCTTGTGCTAACTCCTCTACTTTTTTTCTCAACTGTGCGTCTGCTTGATCAAACGAAAACGACATCACCGAAGAACAAGATTCAGCAACAAATGTGCCGTCTTTTAATTTGTCATTAATCTCTGCTTCTATTTGCTGAATTTTTCCTTTTATCAAACAACATGCATCTAAAACATAACTAAAAGTCTTACCCGAAACCACAGGGAAATACTTTAATATTTTGCTTAAGATATGAGGAGACAAACAAGAAGTGTCTACTAAAGGTAACAAATTAAAATATGCACTATCAATCTTTCCAATCTTCAACAAAAAATCTATAAGTTGGAAATTATATTTTTTGTTGTCATAACCTTCTCTTAGTTGATTTTCTAAATTTATTCTTTCGGCAAGATCTGCAACCTCGGGGAAATCATCTTGAGTATGCAGAGAATATAAATCTTTATCAGCCCAGCTCAAAATGAGAGAAAACAGTGGTGTCTCAGGATCTTCACTTCTCACTGTATGTAAACGTGTAGAATATTCTTTTAAATAATTTAAAAAACTCTCTATATTGGTAAAGCCTAATTCACGAAAATAATGGTAATGTTTTGCGACTTCTTCAGGGGCAAAAAAATGAAAGAAACCTCTATGTTCAGCTTCCGCGCATTCTCCCTCGCTTTCAAACTTTAAAACTTGCCATCTTGTTGGCGGGTCCGCATTTGCTAAATAATTCGGACCTAAAAAACCCGAAATTAAAATTATTGACATAATAGACTTTGCTATATAGTTTATTCTGTTTTTATTTGTTTTTAATGTCATACACTCCCAATACGTCTTTTCAAACTTAGACGGTTACTCAGCTTTTTAAATTTCTATAAATTTGTCATTGTTAATGAAACTTCAAAAATACTTAAACGATACTTTTGAGTTTATAATAAAAACAATTTGACTATTTTATAACATAAAAAAATTATTACAAATATTAATTTCCTATAAAACTAACAATAAATTAAAAAATTAACTTCCAAAACAAAGTACCAATTGAGCTGAAAATAAGCCGGTACTACAAAAACACCAACACTTTTCAGCACAATTCAAGCTCAATAAATCTCTTATTTTATTGTGGTGGAGATAATGGGATTCGAACCCACGACCTCTACAATGCCATTGTAGCGCTCTACCAACTGAGCCATATCCCCAAAACCAGTCTCAATGCTATCATAGTCACAAAATACTTTCAAAATTGTATTTACACAAAAATATAGAGTTTTGTAAAAAACTTAATTTTATAAGAATTCATTAATATGGAGTTTTTTTACTAGAGTTAAGCCTATACATAAAATATATGGCAGCTATTAAAAAAAGCGAACCTACACCAACCCAAATCCAAACATTCGAACTTTTTACTTCCGGATATGCTATAGCGTACGGACTAAAGTGAGAAATCGTAAAATATAAACAAGGAACGCTACTGCCTTCCGGTTTGTTTAATTTATTCATAATTTCTATCGCTTTTCCATCAATAAAAGTAAAAATTTGCAATCCTTTTGATTTTTCCAAAAACTGATCTGGTACAGGCAATTGCACTTCTACTTCTTCATCTTCTTTAATTTCAACTTTTTCTCCATCATCATTTAACGCTGTCATATCAAAAAACATAAAACTTTTTCTGCAATCTTCAGGTAAAAGTAATGTATAAAGTTTTTTATACTCTTCAGGTTCTGAAATTCTTATCTTGACTGATTCTGAAAAGGCTCTTCGTCCTTTATCACTAAAAATTATCATGTCTTTATTTTTTTCAAATGACTTAGAAACGCTAGAAAAGTCGATAGAATATTCAGGTGGTTTACCTTCTAATAATTCCCTAGTTTCTAGATCTCCTTCAAGTTCGGGCTCTCTTAAAACTTCACCTTCTGTTATTTGTTTAGACTTATCAGTCACTTCATTAGCATAATTTCGGCTAATTGCTGTATCATCCCCAAAATACGGTGTCTGCTTAGCCCATTTCCACCAAACTTCTCCCCAAGGAACGTTAGACTCTTTCCAAGGTTTTGAAGCTGCATAATGGATTATAATGGGATCGCTTCGTCCCTCCTCATAAACATCCTTTGTGTATAATTGTTGTGCTAAACCATTTTCTTCATATGGTAGGGAACTCCCACTTATAACTTGCATATTATCCTTGAAAGGTAGAGTGTGAATGAGAGGAAAACAGCATTTATTAATAGCTGCTTGATCATGTGCCTGACCCTTATAAATGGCCATATATTCAATAAACTTAGATACCAAATTAAATTTTATACATTCTTTCATGTTGAACAACAACACTCCTGAATTTATATATTTACTAAAATCATCTATTCCAGGAATTTCTTTTTCGTAGTGATATACTTCAACATACGTATCCTTAAAAACTCTTATATTATCCGCCACTCCTGCTACAAGCCAATCTTCTGTGATATTTCTATGATAAAGTTCTCCGAGGTCATGTAAAACTATTATGTCAACGTCGATATAAATCACTCTTTCATAGTCCTTTAAGGCATCAACCATAGGTATAAGAAGCCTGTAATAAGATTCTTTTACAAATCTGTCAGTTGCCCAATCTATACAGAAATCGTCGGATATTCTCACAATATATGTGCGACAATTATCAAACTCAGCTTCAATAGCCACAACTTCTTCTGTTCTTGTAAATTGTTCTGATACAAAAAAGTATATGTCATAATTAGTACCGTCGTTGGCATTTTCAAGTAAAGAAGAAATAGTAACCCAAGCAAGCGGAAGATAAGGGTCGTTTATAGTTACAACCACAGGTATATTTGACGAAACACCGCTTGCCACTTCTACATTGTCTTCGTTTTTCCTTTGAAAAGCGTTCGAAATCGGAAAAACTAATATAAAAACGAGTACAAAAATTAAAATACTTTTTACTTTTTTATTCATACCACTATACTCCTCTTTTTTAGAAATTTATTTTAAATAAAACCTAACTATCAATTAGTCTTTACCCAAAAATTTAAATATATACATAATTTAGTTAATAAATTTAAAATTTTTGTTTAAGAATATTTTTTATTTTTTAACAGAACTTTCAAACCCCAACCCCCCAAGCCCATATATGTCACCTGGCTTAAGCGGTTTTTTGAGTTCAAATTATAGACTATCGTGTGAAAAATAATACTAAGTATTTTTTGTTAAATTACAGCATGATATTAATATATCGGTAGACTATCTATAAAAAATTAGAGTGCCATAATATTAAAAAAAGCTGCGACTTACTTCGAAGTACACATCCACTCAACTAAGCTTTGTGTATATATTCACAATAGCTATCGTAAAAAAGAAAAAGTTAAACACGATACACTTCATTACAAGAATAAATAGTTCTGTCTAGACCTGTTTTAGCTAGTTTAAAAAGTAAAGCATAAGCTCGTATAAACGACTGCACACTCTAGCAGCTTAATAATATGAAAGCAGTTTTTGATAGTAAACTTACTAAAAATAATAATTAAGCTAAATACAAGATAATCAGC
>JAIRLJ010000048.1 GCA_031259495.1 Oscillospiraceae bacterium
GTTCAGAGCTGTACTTTATTTTTTTATTAGCTTATGTTCTATAGCTATTATTATAGTTAAAGATAAAATTATAAAAATTTATTTTAGAAATTATAGAAATTTATCTATAAGTTATAAAAACTTGTTTGAGAATTACAAAAACTTATTTTTAGAAATATAGAAATTTATTATTAAAAATAATAAAAGTTTATCTGAAAATTATAAAAACCTATTTAATTTATTTAATCACCGTGGGAATTATATAGTTTTTGCTGTTTTTATACAAAAAGATCTCTGGTGTGAAAACAACAAAGCTTGGGTAATAACACTCAGCATACTGCTACCATTACTTGCTACCAATGAAGTTAATCGTTAGTTTTTTTTGATTAGCTATAATTTCAAGATCTTTTTTTCTCCTCTTTTGCTGGCGTATATCTTCTCCGAAAAAATCTACACTTACATATTCTCCAAGTATTCTCGACACTAAACGCTCAGAGTATTTTTTTTCAAGCTCTAACATAGAAAGGTTTGTGCTTATTATTGTCGGTTTTGAAAACATTAATCTAGTATCTATGAGATTATAAATAGCAAAATTCGAAAATGTGCTTGGAAATTCTACGCCAAGATCATCCAAAATCAACAAATCACATTCAGTAAAATATTTTAAAAAGTTTTGAGTTTCTTCTTTAAAGTAAGAAAATTTTTCCTTTTCAAGATTTAAAACTAAACTCTGCGCAGAACCATATATAACATTAAAACCTACTTCTATAACTTTTTTTGCAATTGCTAAAGATAAGTGTGTTTTTCCAAGACCTGTGGCGCCTTGAAATAATAAATTTTCTGACTTTACTGAAAATTTATCAGCATAATTTTTACAAAAATAAAAAATTTTTTTCATGCGTTTTTTTGGACTAGAATTTTTGTTTTCTTCAAAAGATTTATCACTGTAAAAAGAAAGAGAAAAAGTATCAAAAGAACAAAGCGAAATAGGAGAAAACTTATTTAATTTTTCGTAAACTTCTTTTTTTAGCATAAGGCGCATGCACTCGCACATTGAACCACTTACATAACCAGTATCTTTACAAGCTTTACATTGAAAGTTAACTTCAAAAAAGTCCTTTTGCGGAGAAAATTTTCTTTCTAGATTTTTAAGTTTATTTTGCAGAGACAAGTTCTTTTTTTTAAGTTCATCTATTTTTTCGCTGAAATCTTTACCTAAAATAATGTTTTTAGCAATTTTAATTGCAAATTTTGAAATTTCTGTTTCTATCTTTTGTGCTTCTGGAAATTTTCTTAAAAAATCGTCTCGCTTTTTTGTAGCTTCGATTTGTTTCTTATTTCTTATATTTGCAAGCTTACTTTCTACAATACGATAGATATCACTACTATAAGCCAATATTAATAACTCTCCTCAATCAAAAACACTAAAATTTTTATATTTATTAATATCATAAGATGCTATACGCTTCTTACCTGATTTTAATTTTTTAGAAAAAAGTTTTTCGTCTACTGCTTCTTTTAAAGTTTTTATGTTCTTATTTTGCCAAGATTTAATTATCGTATCCATATAGCCAAGTATATATTTTCCTTTGGCATCTACACAACGATTGTACGCTTCTTCTATTAGTTCTTCTCGAACATGCCAAGAGTTTATCCACTTGCTTGATGCTTCCTTTTCTCGCGGTGTCGGAGAGCGTTTGTCGACACCAATAATCCTTCGCAGAATATTCCATGCTCGATTAGTTTCATTTAACTGACGAATTTTTTCATCAGCTTTTTGTGGAGTATCTATTTCTTCTTCCGCCCAAGATATTGCAAGTTTTTCAATATATTTCATACTTTGTTTCCCCACGCTTACTGCATATCTCAGTAGCATAACAATAACATCAACGGGTAGTCCATCATTGTCATGAATGCTAATCAAAATCGAAGAATCAATATTAGACAGTGTTCTGCCAATAATAGACTCTGCCTCCTGCATGAGAAAATCTATTTTTCCATCTTCCTGAATTCTCTTTGCCAAAAATTCAGGACTTAGTATTTGAGTTTGAGGAGAAAACTTCCTTCTTGTTTTATATTTTTTGCTTTCAGGTTCTTTTGCAACTTTTGCTTCATTTGTTTCAAAAGGCAAGAGAACTCGTGCTTTGCTCCAGTAGTTTATTGCATCTGTTACGTCAGATTTACACATGGACAAACTTGTAGCTATATCTTGGTCAGTAAAATTTTTATTTGCATGTCGAAGTAACCACAGCAAAACTTTTAAATGTGCACTTCCGGCAATTTTTATATGCTCATCCACTACGGACGCAGGTACCAAAAAAACAGAATTTAATGTACCAAGCTTTATTGAAAAATTCATGCTTCACCAGTTATTTTTTTGATTTATCGATTTTTGCTTTGAAATCTTAGGCAAATTTTACTAATAAAATTTTTAATCGCGTGCTTTTCAAGTACATCATCTGTTGAACTTACTTTGACAACAACTGTGATATAAACAACTGATCCTATTAGAGAAAATATAAAAACAGTCATTAAAGATTTCAACAGGCCTCCATTATAAACGGAAATCACATGTTTAAAAAGATTTAAAGAAACTATCATTACAAGCGTCGCAAAAATAGAAATTAAAAGTTGCTTAAATGCAGGTTTAAAAGAAATCTTGTAAGCTCTTTTTAAAAATACAAGGTTTACAGTAATTGAAACTAATAAGCCCAACATAGTAGCAGTATTTGGAGCATTATAAGCTTTGAGGCCTATTTTATTGAACCAAATCATGAGTGGAACATTTAAAATAGCGTTTGTCAAAAGCCCGCAAAACGATGCTATGCACGCTGTTTTGAATCTGTTAAGAGCTTGTGACATCATACCTACGTTAACCTCAACACTCGAAAAGATAGTAGTAAAAACTCCAAAAGCAAAAATTTTTGATCCAAAATTTTTATCAGACGAAAAAAACAAAGTCCAAACAGGTTCTGCTAAGAAAGATAACCCTGCAGCCATTGGGATAGTTAACAGGAATAATAACTGTAATGTTTTATTTATTTTTTTCTTTAGTTCATCTAAATTACTTTTTACAAGATCACCAGCCAAATTTGGTAATAAACTTTGTATTAATCCAAGAGCTACAGCTCCAACTATAGCGTTTAATTTTTGACTATAAACAGAAATAACAGAATAAATAATATCTGCATCTTTACCAGAATACCCACAGTTTGTATTTAAAGTTTTCACAACTGTCCACGAATTAACTATAGCATACGCTGAATCGGAAATTCCTACGATTGCAAAAGGTAAGGCTGTAAAAATAATTCTCTTTATTATCAGCTTGTTAGTTATATTTTTTTCTTCATTAGAAATCTCATAATTTATTTTTCTAGATATTTTATCTTTCCGTATTTTGTACTTTAAATAAATGTAAGTAACAATAGCGGCTATAGTTGCGCTGAACACCATAGCGCTAACGCTACTTGTTTTATCAAGTTTTAAAACTTTTGGTACTAAATAACAACCGACTACTAATATAAAAACAACTCGAATTAACTGTTCAAAAACTTGGCTAGCCGAAGCTATTGAAATATATTTATTACCTTGCAAATATCCTCTAGTACAACCTAGAATGCCAACAAATACTAACGAGAGAGATACAATACGCAAAACAAAAGTTATATCATCAACTGAGTTAGCAGTATTTTTAGACTGACCTAAAATTATTTTAGATATGACAGAAGCAAACATGAATAAACCAACAGAACAAAATAGCGATACAGTAACTACCATTATTTTAGCTAATTTATAAACTCTAGCCTTTGTTTTTAAAAATTTGAGGGTATCATATTCGCTTACTATTTTGCTTACAGCCAAAGATATAGCCCATGATAGCGTTGTGAAGATTTCATAATTCGAATAGGCATGAGCGTAAAGCGCTCCCTTTTCTTCTCCAATTGTCTTATGTAAAGGTACAATATACAAGATACCAATAATTTTCCCAACAATTATAAAAAACATTGACATAAAAGCGCCTTTTAAAAAACTATCTTTTTTCAAGCTATACCTCTTTCAAATTTAGTTAGACATTTACCTTAATAACTATACAACTAATCATTTTACATTTTACTTTTATTTTAAAAATACTAAGTAACTATACTGCGGTTTGTATTGAATCACTTATTAAATTTGTTTCTTTTTAGCAATCTTTTTTTAACAACCTCATATAAAGTATTTGACAAACTAAAGGATTTGATAATAGAATCGCCTGCGTGGGGCTTCGTGTTTTTGTACTTTTGTTTGCAATGTTTTGAGCTTTATGTAAATTTAACACTACGATATATATATCAATTGGGAGAATAAGACCTTGGGTTTATATGGATTTTTGATTGGTTTTCTTTTTGGATTTTTTCTGTATTTTTTTTTCAGAGGGAAATTTTATAAAACAAAATTAGATTCGGTAAAAAAAGAAGCTGAACAAATATTAGCTGATGCTGTAAAAAATGCTGAAACAAAAAAAAGAGACATGATATTGCAAGGCAAAGAAGAAGTTATAAAGTTTAAAACAGAATCCGATAGAGAATTGTCTGAACAACGCAAAGAATATGCGAAACGAGAGAATAAAATCCAAGAAAGAGAGGAAACTCTAGAAAAGCGTGCTATTGCTCTGGACTCTAAGTATGAAGTTGCGGCGAACAAAACGAAGCTTATCCAAGAAAAATTAGAAGAAGTAGAAAAGTTGAAATGTGAGCACATAAAAGCTTTGGAAAAAACTTCGAAACTTTCTAGAGAACATGCTAAAAATCTTTTACTTGAAAATCTCGACAATGAGTTGGTTGGTGAAAAAGCAGCTAAGATAAAAAGAGCTGAAATTGAGATTAAAGAAACTGCAGATCAAAAAGCGTGTGAGATAATTTCTATTGCAATGCAAAGGTTGGCAGCTAATCACGTTTCAGGAACAACCGTTTCTGTAATTGACCTTCCAAATGACGAGATGAAAGGTAGAGTTATAGGTCGTGATGGTAGAAACATACGAGCTATAGAAAGTCTTACTGGTGTCGATTTAATAGTTGATGATACACCAGGTACTATAACCCTTTCAACATTTGATCCTGTAAGAAGAGAAATAGCGCGTATAACTTTAGAAAAACTAATTGCAGATGGAAGAATTCATCCGGTAAAAATAGAAGAAATGTTCGAAAAAACCAAATCCGAGATTGAAGAAGCGATAAAATCTGAGGGTGAAAGGGCAATCTTAGAAACAAGAGTTCTTTCTGTGCATCCGGAGATAGTGAGGTTGTTAGGTAAGCTTCATTACAGAGTTAGTTATGGTCAAAGTGTGCTTGTTCACTCGCTTGAGGTCTCTTTTCTTTGCGGGATGATGGCTTCAGAATTAGGAATAGATGCAAATTTAGCTAGGAGAGCTGGTCTTTTGCACGATATAGGAAAAGCTATGAGTCAAACAGCGGAAGGATCACATGTAGAGCTTGGGATAGAAATAGCAAAAAAATATAAAGAAAATACGAAACTGATTCACGCTATAGCTGCTCATCACGGTGATGTAGAGCCAAAAACGGCTTTAGCTTTTATTGTTCAGGCTGCGGATGCGGTTTCAGCAGCAAGACCTGGTGCGAGACGAGAAAATATAGAAAATTACATAAAGCGTCTTAAAAAACTTGAAGAATTAGCGTCTTCTTTTGAAGGAGTAGAGAGTTGTTATGCGATACAGGCTGGTAGGGAAATCCGCATAATGGTTGACCCAAAAGCGGTTAAGGATGAATTTATGCCCTTGCTGGCACGTGAGATATGCAAAAAAGTGGAGTCGGATCTTACTTTCCCTGGACAAATTAAAGTCAATATTTTAAGGGAAAGTTGTGTTATAGAACATGCTAAATAAAGTGAAATAAGTTCGCGTGGAATATTTTTAATAAAAAATAATTTTTCCAAAAAGTTTTATTGTAAAGTACATAAATGGTGAAGCGAATATTACGCTATCAAAACGATCAAGTATTCCGCCGTGGCCTGGCATAACTTGTCCAAAATCTTTTATTTTACAAGATCTTTTAAACCAAGAAAAAAAAAGATCACCTAATACAGAAATAAGTGAGCCGGTAAAACAGATTGATATAAAAAATGGGTAATTTATAAAAAAGGCATTAAATACAAAGCGTTCGAATACTATTGCAGATAAAATCATTCCTATGACAGAAGTTGCACTTCCTACGAACAATCCTTCTACGGTTTTTTTAGGACTTATATCGGGGCACAATTTTTTCTTACCAAAAAATTTTCCTCCAAAATAAGCACCTATATCAGTAAGCCACGGTGTAGCAACAGAAATAAAAACCAAGAAAGAACTTTTTTCAGCAGATAATATCCCGATATTTCTAAGGCGTATTATAGTTGTAAATGCAAACGAAATAAACACTGTCATGCTATAAAGCATAATTACATGTTTGAACCTTAAACGTTTGTTGTTTAATAATAAAATAAGCGAAACGATAATTGTGTAATTGTAACAAGAAAATTGCCAACGTACATCCTTTGTATAAAAAATAACCGAAAGAGCCATAAAAAGAAAACTTGAGCTATTTAAAAAACGTTCTTTTTTGAAGCCAAGAGCTGAAAAAATTTCATACAAACAAAGAACACCGACACACGCTAGGCAGATATTAAAAAATATTGGCGCGATACTATTTATAAACAAGATAATAAAAAGTACTATTGCTCCAACTAGTCCAGAAATAATTCGTGTGTTCAATCCGTTACCCTTCCAAAACGTCTAATTCTCAATTTAAATTCATTTAGCGCTTTATCGAAATCTTTAGTTTTAAAATCTGGCCATAATATATTTGAAAATATATATTCAGCATATGCTGATTGCCACAACAAGAAATTTGAAGTACGTTTTTCTCCACCTGTGCGTATTACAAGATCTACATCTGGTTGATCTTTTGTATAAAGTAATTTTGAAAAATCGTCTTCGTCAAAAATATCGAAATTTATCTTATTTGATATTTTTGCCAAACTGAAAGCAGCGTTGAGTATTTCAGATTTTGATCCATAATTAATAGCTATATTCAAAGTCATACTTGTTTTATTTTCTGTAAATTTTTGAATTTTCAGAATTAGTTCTTTAACGTTTTTTGGTATTGTATCAAGATTTCCAAGAAAACAAACTTTTATATTTTCGAGTTTAAAATCTCTTAAAGCTTCCTTGAGATATTTTTCGAAAAGTCTCATAAGAAAATCTACTTCATTTTTTGGACGCTTCCAATTTTCAGTTGAAAAGGCAAAAACAGTTAAATATGAGATACCTATTTGGTTTGCGTATTTTGTTATAATTCGAAAATTGTCAGCGCCTTTTTTATGTCCAACAGAACGAGGCAAAAGCTTTTTTTTTGCCCATCTACCATTGCCATCCATAATTATAGCAACGTGTTTCGGCAAAGGTAGCGAATTTTTTAAATTAGAACTCATTTACTTACCAAGTCGTTTTACTATTTATTTAATATTTATATAATATCTGTAAAAGCCTCTTCAAATTGTCATAATATCTTTTTGCTTAAAATTCAAGACCTCATCTACCTCCTTTATGTATTTATTAGTTAAATTTTGTACTTTATTCTGTCCTACATTAAAAAAATCTTCCGTTATTTGAGAATTTTTGTTCATTTTTTTAAGCTTAGCCAATGAATCACGTCTTATATTTCTAATAGAAATTCTAGTATTTTCCGCATCTTTAGAAACATTTTTGGAAATAATTTTTCGTTTTTCTTCAGTTGGTGGAGGAAAAAAAATAAAAACAATCTTGCCATCATTTTGTGGAAGTAAGCCTAATTTAGAGGTGCTTATAGCCCTTTCTATTTCAGACAAAGTAGAAGAGTCAAATGGGTTTATAACAATCTTATTTGCTCCACTTACAGAAATAGATGCCAATTGGCTTATTTTAGTTGGTACACCATAATAATCTACAAAAATCCCATTCAGCAAAGCTGGTGTTGGACGACCCACATTTATTTGAGAATACTTTTCTTTTAAAATCTCTACTGTTCTTCTCATTTTAAGATCAGTACTTTTTAAAATTTCATCCATAAATAAATTTCTCCACTAATTCAAGATTTAACTATGGTTCCAACATCATCTTCTAAAACAGATCTCACTATATTTTTTGGATTCTCAATACTAAAAACTAAGACAGGAATACCGTTTTCTTTACACAAAGAAGACGCTGCTGAGTCCATAAATCTTAAGTTTTTTGCTAAAACGTCCTCAAAAGAAATTTTCTTATACCGAACGGCGTTCTTGTTAAGCTTTGGATCGCTATCGTACACACCGTCCACAGTTGTAGCTTTTAAAATAACATCAGCTTCTATTTCTGCTGCTCTTAAAGAAGCTGCAGTATCAGTGGAAAAAAAAGGGTTGCCAGTACCGCAGCCAAAAATTACAACTCTTCTTTTTTTTATATGTGAAAGAGCTTTACTACGTATATAAGGCTCTGCAAATTGTCTCATAAACACAGCTGTCTGTACTCTTACATCCAAACCTATCTTTTCGATAATGCTAGCCAGACCTAAAGAATTAATTGTAGTGGCTAACATTCCCATATGATCAGCTCGAGTTCTATCTAATTCCGAAGCAGCTGCACCACGCAAAAAATTTCCGCCACCAACAACTATGGAAACTTCAACACCTAAATCGTGACATTCCTTAATAGCTTCACAGATACGAGTAGCAACTAAATAATCTATACCATGACGTTTCTTTCCCGCAAGCGATTCCCCACTCAACTTCAACAAAACTCTGCGATATTTTAGCTTCAGGATACGATGCCTCCATCTTAATCAAATTTAAAATATAAGATAAAAGATTACTGTGAATAAACTTTTTAAAATATAAGACAAAAAACTATTGCGAACAGATTTTAATAATTATTATGCGTCCTCACCTCTTTGATATCTTACAAAAGACTGTATTTTTATTCTTTCAGACAAGTTTTTAGAGATTTTGTCAACATACGCGTTAACTGAAATATCCGGATCTTTTACAAAACTTTGATCATTCAAGCAAGTTTCCTTGTAAAACTTGTTAAGCCTTCCTTCTATAATCTTTCCCACTACAAACTCAGGCTTATTTTCTTTTGCTATTTGCACAGTTAATATTTCTTTTTCGTGAGCTAACACAGCCGAAGGGACATCATCTCGAGTGAGATAAATAGGATGTGCGGCCGCAACATGCATAGCTATATCTTTCGCAAAAATTTTAAAATCCTTTTTTTTGGCTAAACTGCCCGAAACGTCAAACTTTACCATAGTGGCAATTTTGCCATTGGCATGCGTGTAACCAGAAACCGCACCACAAAAACAAGAGAACCTTCTTATTTTCATATTTTCGCCTATAATAAAGATTTTTTCTTTCAAAAGCTCGCCAACAGTAAGATTATCATCGAAAGCCTTTAAACTTAAAAGTTCGCCCAAGTCTTTTGGATTTTTCTCTATAACAGTCTTCGCACATTTTTTAACAAAATCTAAAAACTGTACATTTCTTGCGACAAAATCCGTTTCAGAATTAACCTCGATGCAAACCCCTATTGTATGATCTTCATTTAACACCGCTATAGCAACACCTTCCTTGGTGAGCCTTCCTGCTTTTTTGGTTGATGCTGCAAGACCACTCTTTCTAAGTATATCTACCGCGGCAGTAACATCACCCTTTGACTGGATCAAAGCCTTTTTACAATCCATAATTCCGCAGCCAGTTCTTTCTCTCAATGCTTTAACATCCTGTGCACTAATAAACATTTTTCCCCACTCTAACGAGATATAGCACTTTTTTTATATAATTTTTAAATTCCCTTCTCAAAAAATTAAACCTCAGTCATGCTATTATTCTCGGAAGTTATATTACCATTTTTGAATCCACTTTCTTTCTTGGATTCATTTTTGTTTTTCTCTTCACGATTAGTTTTTCCAAAAATCTTAGCTTCATTTGTGTTAGCACTTGAAGCTGTGTTTATATTTTTATTTTCTATTTTTTGAGAAACTTGTGATAATTCCGATTCATCTTTTATTTCCTGAGAAGCTTGCGTCAATTCTGAATTTTTGTTTTCGTCACCAAACTCCGATTCCTTTTTTTGCATAGCCACCTGATTTTCTTTTTCTGTTACTAATCTTTCATCTTCACCATTAATACCAACATCCTGATTTTCGGTCTCCAAGTCTCCTGATTGCTTGCCCTCTAATATTGCATCCGCTGCAACAGAGCAAAGAAGTTTAACAGAACGAATAGCATCATCGTTCGCTGGAATTACACAATCAACTTTATCAGGATCACAATTAGTATCAACAAGAGCGACGACAGGAATACCAAGTTTTCCAGCTTCAGCTATAGGTATGTATTCCTTCTTGGGATCAATGACAAATAAAGCGTCAGGAAGCTTTGTCATTTCTTCGATGCCACCCAAAAACTTTTCTAACTTTTCGATTTCAAGAGTTAATTTAGCAGCTTCTTTTTTTGGAAGTAGGTCAAAAGTTCCATTTTCTTGCATCTCTCTTAGTTGCTTTAATCTATCTATTCTAAGCCGAATAGTTGAAAAATTGGTAAGCATGCCACCAAGCCATCTAGCGTTCACGAAACACGAACCCGCACGCTTAGCTTCTTCTTTTACTGATTCACGGGCTTGCTTCTTTGTTCCAACAAATAAAACATTTCCACCATTTTGAGAAATTTCTAGTAAAAATTTATAAGCCTCTTCCAACTTTCTCAGAGTTTTTTGTAAGTCTATGATGTGAATTCCGTTACGTTCAGCAAAGATATACATTCCCATTTTCGGATTCCATCTTCTTGTTTGGTGACCAAAATGCACCCCAGCTTCCAAAAGCTGCTTCATCGAAACAACAGACACAAATACCCCTCCTGTTTGATATTTTTTTCGAAAGCACGTCCCTCATAATAAAAGAATTATAATTAATACACCGGCTTATGTCCTTTATAGCTCATGGGATTTTAGCACAGAAACATTTAAGTATACAAGTTGTTAAATATTAGGAAAAAGCTACGTTAATTCTATTAATTTTTGCTGAAATTGAGATTGACATTTTTATTATAATTAACGATTGAACTAGGTTTAAATATTATGCTAGAATAGCCGCTGACCAGACCGGACAGTTGCAGACGCAGAATCGATAAGATTGCGCTTGAGGAAAGTCCGAGCTCCAAACGGGTCAGGATAACGGTTAACGACCGCCGGGGGCGACCCTAGGGAAAGTGCAACAGAAATATACCGCCACATCCAAGTGGCAAGGGTGGAAAGGCGAGGTAAGAGCTCACCAGCGTGCGGGAGATCGTACGGCTATGTAAACCCTATCCGGAGCAACACCCGACCAAGATAAAAGTTGATCCGTTAAATTATCTTAATGAGGTGGCACCGAGCTCGTGTGGTAACGCACAGCCCAGATAGATGACTGTTCAAGACAGAACTCGGCTTACAGGTTTGGTCAATTTAAGATTAAATAAACAGATTTTCACAAAATATCCATTTTGACTTTTGATATGCGTACTGGTTTTTTTATGCCTAAATGCAGAACATAAAATTACAAAACTTAACTTATATAATTTAGTTTCAATAAAAACCTAAGTCCTAACGTCCCGTTTATATCACAGAAAAACAGTAGAAATAAAACCAGCAATTTTTTTGGAGTTAAACGTTTGTCAATGTAAGAAAAAGCACTTTTTTATACTTATGAAAATCTTGACTCTCAATCAGAAAAGAGACAAGCTTTTTTCAAAACTTAATAAAACCATAACTATAATAATAGCTATAGAACATAAGCTAATAAAAAAATAAAAAATTAAAGTACAACTCTGAACTGTATGATAAAAATAATAAAATATCATATAAAGATCTTTTCCAGATATTATTTTCTTATTTTCTAAAAAACTATAAGGTTTTGTCAGGCTTTATCAAATCGTTACTATTTAATAGACTGTTATGTTATCATGAACGACGAAGTTTAATTTAAAATTAAGCTCGTATAGGGTTTGGTGTTGTGTTTGCCAGGAGTTAAATTTGTATATCATGGATGTTCCAATTAAAACAAATATAAATAAAAAAATTAAATATCTGGCGTTTATTAAAACTTATGGTTGTCAGCAAAATGTTTCTGATTCAGAAAAAATAGAAAATGTTCTTTCTGCAATGGGATATCAGATAACAAATGTCAAAGAAGAAGCTGATTTTATTATCTTTAATAGTTGTGCGGTACGCAAAAACGCTGAACTTCGAGTTTTTGGAAACGTAAGCCAATTAAGGAAACTAAAAAAAAAGAAACCAAACATAGTAATTGCAATATGTGGTTGCATGACTCAACAATCTCACATAGTGAAAAAAATAAGAAAAGATTTTGAATTTGTAGATATTATTTTTGGAACCAATACTATTGAAATTCTTCCTAAATTAATAAAAAGTGTTTTTTTAAAAAGAGATATAAAAAATAAAAAATTCGCTCAAAATTTTAAAGATATAAATTTTAAACCTTTTGAAATCTTACAAAAAACTGATATATCTATAGAAAATTTGCCATGCAAAAAAGAAAATAAAATCAAAACGTTTATATCTATCATGCATGGCTGTAATAATTTTTGTTCTTATTGCATAGTTCCATATGTGCGCGGAAGGGAATTAAGCCGAAAATCCGAAAGTCTGTTACAAGAATTTGAAAAATTAGTAAAGACAGGTTGCAAAGAAATTACTTTGCTTGGACAAAATGTAAACTCATATGGAAAAACTTTGGATAAAAAAATTAGTTTTACAGAATTGTTGAGACTACTAACTAAAATTGAAGGTGACTTTCGCATAAGATTTATGACCTCTCATCCAAAAGATGTTTCAAAAGAGCTCATAGATGAAATTGTTTCTAATAAAAAAATATGTAAGCATATTCATCTACCAGTTCAATCAGGCTCAAATAAAATTTTAGAAAAAATGAATAGAAAATATACCAGAGAAAAATATTTAAAAATTATTGATTATACAAGAAAAAAAGCTCCTGAGCTTTCTTTCACGAGTGATATTATAGTAGGTTTTCCTTCTGAAACTTATCAAGATTTTGAAGAAACCTTATCACTTGTGAAAGAAGCAAAATTTTCTTCACTTTTCACTTTTATTTATTCCAAAAGAAAAGGCACTTTAGCGGCGGACATGCGTGACAACGTTCCTTATCAAACAAAAATTCAATGGCTAAATGAGCTTTTGAAAATTCAAAAAAACATTTCATCAAATTTTTATCAAAAATTTTTGGGTAAAAGAGTAAGAGTTTTGCTAGAAAAAGAAAAGAACAAAAAAAATATAGCTTTTGGAAAAAATAGTGAAAATTTAACAGTTTACATAGAAGATTGTTCTGAATTTTTACTTGGAAAATTTGTGCAAGTAAAAATAATTTCACAAAATAATCGCGTATTGCGGGGAAAAATATTGCATAAAAATTCATAATCAAAATGTGTGAATAGCAAACTGTTAGCTTAAAATTTCATAGTATGTAATGAGTACTTTATGTACTCGGAAAAATAATTTTAAGGAACGAAAAAATGCGACTACTCAGCAATATACTTTGGATTATATTCGGTGGATTTGCTATTTCAGCTGTTTGGTTTATTGTCGGAATTATAATGTGTATTACCATTTTAGGTATTCCAACAGGAATACAGTGTTTCAAGTTTGCTTATTTTACACTTTGGCCTTTTGGAAAGGAGATAGAATATTCGAACAACACTGGAAGCTTTCTTTTAAATTTCCTCTGGATAATATTTTTTGGATGGGAACTTTGCACCATTTCTATTTTAGTAGGAATTTTATGGTGTTTTACCATTGTGGGAATACCTTTTGGCATGCAATGTTTTAAATTCGCAGAGCTTGCTCTAATGCCATTCGGCTCCGAAATAGTATCTAGTGACTTTTACGATGAGTAAGATTATTAAATTGAAAATAATTAGTATTTAAAAAATCTTTTGAAATTTAAAAAATAGAAACCACCTATAAGTACGCAGCTTATGGGTGGTTTAAACTTTTAAAAAAGATAAATCTTTAACAGCTTATTAAGGTTTCTTTTGGAATAGTTGTGAAATTTTTGCAACCATCTTTTGTAACAAGAAGCATATCTTCTATTCTTATTCCAAACTTTTTTGGTAAATAAATACCGGGTTCTATAGTTATAACCATACCTGCTTCAAGCATCGTATCGCAATTTACTGAAATTTGCGGAGCTTCGTGAATCTCAAGTCCCACACCATGCCCTGTATTATGTATAAAGTTCTTATCATAGCCATAGTTTTTTATTACATTTCTTACGACTTTGTCTACATCACCTGCTAAAACACCATGTTTTACAGCATCTATACCAGCTAATTGAGCTTTTAAAACTACATCATAAATATTTTTTTCTCTTTCAGATGCACTTTTTACACACAAAGTCCTTGTCATATCGCTATGATAACCATCCAAAACTGCTCCTATATCTATAATTAACAAATCGCCATTTTTTAACTTTTTATCAGAACATTTACCATGAGGTAAACTAGTTCTTTCCCCAGATACGATTATAAAATCAAAAGCTATACCACTTGCACCGTTTTTTCTCATTAAAAACTCTATTTTTAAAGCGATCTCCCTCTCCGTAACACCGGATCTTATTTCTGTTAAAACTTTTTCAAAGGCAAACTCAGCTAGCCTCTGTGCTTCTTTTATTTTTTTTATTTCTTTTTCAGATTTTATCACACGAAGATCAGAAATAATTCTATCAAGTCTCGAACTACATATAACACTCGTCCCTAAACTCCTAAAACTTTCCCTAAAACTGTAAAAATTTTGTACAGTTACGTGCTTTTTTTCTAATGCTATTTTCTTAAGTTTATGTTTTTTTATTAGACTTTTTATAGTCTCTTTTAAATTTGTAAAACATAATACATTCACATCTTTTATAAGAGACGAAGCTTCCTCAAAATACCTAGAATCAGTCAAAACATAAGCTTCACTCTTTGTTAGTAAAACAAAACCCTCACTCGGACTATTAGAAAAAATATAAATTCTACCACTACTAGATGTGACAAACGCAGAATCCGCGATACCAGCAAGCTTATCCATTATCTTTCGAGCTATTTCATTCATAACTTATTACAATACAAAAAACTAAAACCTCTGCACAGCAACAAGATGAGGTACAGTCAATTTTGCCTATCTTTACTACCTACGCTTTAATCTTTTATTCGCACGCTTACGAGCCGCCTGCATTTTTCTTTTACGTTTGACAGAAGGCTTTTCATAAGCTTCCCGCTTACGAGCTTCAGAAATAACACCAGCACGCGAACACTGTTTTTTAAATCTTTTAAGGGCGCTTTCTAAAGATTCGTCATCCTTAACTCTTACCTCAGACACTGAATATCCGACCTTCCTTCCAGTAAAGTCACATAACTGTAACGAGTAAACCCGTTTGACTCTTTCGAAAAACTGAGCAATTTTACCATGCAAATTCAATGTTAGTCAAATTCTGCAAAAACTAGACAATATCATCAAATAAATGCTAGCTCAAACAATAACTCAAGATTAAGACTATAAAATTTTTGTCCTTGTTTAGAGCAAAATAAAAAAAATATTACATTTTTAGATTTTTGATCCTGAACAGACTAACTTTGACACCCAAAAATCCGCACAATCCCCACTTTATTTTTTACATCTCACTGCTGTAATTTCCCCATACTTCTCAGTGCTCCCACGAACTTTCTCTATAAAAATAAAGTCATTTTTCGACAATATATCTCTAATAATAGTAGAACCTTCTAAATGCCACTCTAAAAATAAAAGATCAACCTTTTTTAAAATTCCCGCCTTATCTAAATCCGGTAAAATTTCATACTCGGCTCCCTCACAGTCTATTTTTAGTATTATTTTTTCGTTTTTACATTCTTGATTAATTATTTCTTTTAAAAAAGTAGACGCTTTCTTTAAACTCACTTTTTCTTTTTTGCCGCCGTCTAATGAAAAATGCGTACTTGCTGAAGCGCTGAATCCCACAGGAAACGAGCAGACAACGTCTTTGTCTTGATCTGATAGACCAAAATTAAAAAGCTTTATTTTCGAAGAAAGATCTGGGTTTAAATTAAAATTTTCTGCTGCGCGTTTTACTGAAAAAGCAAAAGGTTCAAATGCATAAATTTTACTTATTTCACTCTTTTGAGAGGCAAACAACGAGGCCATTCCAACATTGCAGCCAATATCAAAAAAAGCAAATTTTTTGTTTTTGGGAAGCTCTATCTCATAATTGCTATTAACAAAAATTTTTTCAAAAACACCAATATTAGAATTATCAAACAATCTAATTTTTGTTTTTCCGGCACAAACAACATTATTGTCAACCAACAAAAAGCCGCCATTTTTAAGCATCTCTTCTCTTTTGTGGTCTAATTTAAAATTAGATTTCATTAAGGGTGTGTTTGGAGAAGACTTAAAACTTTCAAACTTTAAAGTTCTAAAACTAAAAAATCTTGCAAAAATTACTAAAGAGGCTATCAATAAAATTAAAATGCAGTATAATAAAATCTCTTGTTTAATGTTAAGTTTTTTAATTTTAATCACAATCACCGACCGTTTTTCATTTTTATTTTCTAAAATTAATACATATTAATAAAACTTTATTGTGGGTGAAAATATTATTTTTTCTAAAAGTAAGCTGTGTATTTTTTTAATAATGTCTATTATTTTGGTTATACTTTTATTAGCAATAGGTAAAAAACCAGCTAAAAAATCCGAAGAAATGAACATATTTTGTTCTGTTGACGATAATAATTCTCTGCAAACATCTGTAATGCTTGCTTCTTTGCTTGTTAATACTCCTTCTAAAAAAAATATAACGATACACTTAGTTAGACCCTCGGACAGCTCACTAAGTGGAGAAAATATTTATAAACTAGAATATCTTAAAAACTTACACAAAAACTCAAAATTAAATTTCATAGTTTTTGACGAAAGAAAGTTAAAAGATTTTAATAATGAAAGCTGGAATAAAGCAATCTTAATAAAATTGTTTGCCGATGAAATTTTTAAAGATACTCCGATTAGTAAAGTACTTTGGCTAGATGATGACATAATCATAACTCAAGACATAAGTGAACTTTTTCAAATAGACATGGGAAATAAATGCTTAGCAGCTACTGAACAAAGCGAATTATATAGAAAACACGAGGGCGCAACAGTTCCAAAATGGGTAACTGCCGGCATTGGACTCTATAATTTAGAAGCTATAAGAAAAAATAAAATGCAAGAAAAATTTATTAATTGCTGCAAATTCTATACCAAAAATGTCAAAAAACTAAGAAAAGAGGATAGGATTTTAGGCGGAATAGAAGAATATGTTTTAACTAATGTAATAGAAGAAAAGGACTTTTTAAAACTTGATGAAAAAAAATATTGCTTGATGGCACACTTTTACGCTCGTGAAAATTTTACAAAATACTTAAAAGAAGAGTTTTCAAACGCGAAAATTGTGCACTTTGCAGGATTTATAAAGCCGTGGAAAAACGAACAACGAACGAGCGAACTTTTGTTTTTTTATAAAAAATGGGACACATACTTCAAAAAAACACTTTTTTTCTAAAAAGTTTGGTAGTTTGTAATTTACTAAACTTTACACAAAACAAAATTAGAAACTCAATCTGTAACTTCTGGTTCAAGCACTACAAATCTACCACTCTCAAAATCTTCTATAGACAAACTTACTGGCTTTCTCGTTAAATGCTCCTCATTGAGCTCTGCTTCAGAAGCTATTTCTCTAGCCCTTTTTGCAACGGCTACAACAACCGAATATCTAGTTTCCCTACCATTGAGCGTGTCTTTTATAGAAGGTCTATTTTTTTTTATCATAACATCTCCTTTATTATGCTTTCATTACGCAAATTTAATCTTGAAGTTTTTAATTTCTCAACTTCTATTATATTTAAAACTTTCCTTGCACAATTAGTTACCTCATCGTTTACTATCACGTAATCATAGTTTTTTGCAAGCCTTAATTCTTGTTTTGCAATTTTAATCCTTTCTTCAGCAATTTCTCTTGTTTCAGTTTGCCTAGAATTTAGTCTTTTTGAAAGTTCTTTAATCGTAGGAGGTGTCACAAAAATATGTATAGCCTCCTTACAATTTTCACGCATTTTTATGGCACCCTTGGTTTCTATTTTCAATATTATATCCAAACCCTTACTTATTTTGCTAAGAACTGGAGCTATTGGTGTACCATAATAATTATTACAGTAGGTAGCGTACTCTAACATTTCTCCTCTTTCTACTTTTTTTAAAAATTCCTCTTCAGTAACAAAAAAATAATCCTCACCTTCAATTTCACTAAACCTTTTTTTTCTAGTTGTAAAAGAAACCGATACACCAATATTTTTATTAAACTCTAAAAGCTTCTTTAATACAGTGTCCTTACCTGTTCCCGATGGTCCAGATAAAACAAATATTAACCCGCTTTTTTCTGATAGCATGATTCTCCCAATTTTTTAACTCAACTAAAAACTTCAATTCAACTTAATTTTGAGATCCTTTAAATTATTTTTTAAACAGTTGTTCACGCGCCAAGATTCTCTTATTTTCTGTATAGCTTTATTATGGACCTGCGGACTTAAAGCTTTTTCTTTAAAAAGTTTTGTTACCTTTTCCGGGAATTTTAAGTAACACTCAGATAAAAGCCACGCATTTGCCATGTTTACATAATAAGGAATTTTATCGTCCGAATTTTTAAGACAACAAAGATGATTTTTATTTATGCTGGAACAAACCGACAATATTTCTTCTATGTATTTCTCTTCCACATATAAACTCAAAAGTAAAACAAGAGCCATTCTTACTTCCCAAGGATTACTAGATTTCGAAAACTCTAATATACCACTAAAACCTTCAGTTTTGTTTTTTACTATGCTCTTAAATTTTACAATAACCAAATCGACTAAAGACCAATTGGAAACATGCTGAATATATTCTTTTAACATTTTTAACAAAGATTTGAGTTCGAGATCTGCATAACCCAATATAAAACCGTGCAGCATTGTTTCTTCGTAATACGTATGAGTATTTTGTCTTATAAAACTCTGAAAATCGTATTTAGCAATCTGTTTTGCTATATCTCTTAAGATTGGAACTCTAACGCCTATATAATCATAATTTTCATCTTTATTTAGTCTTTGACAAAAAGACCTATATCTATGATCTTGCAATTTTTCCAATTCTAAAAGAAACTCACTATAATTTTCTTTATCCCAAATTATATTAAATTTCAATGTGATACATTCACCTCTTCGTGAAAGTTTCATGGAAGTAATTATATCCCAAAAGCTTAACTTCTATCAAAAAAAACTTTAGTTTTTATAATTTTTTCTATTTCAACTAATAATAAAGGCGAAACCGAAAGCAACAAAACTATAGCCCATTGCAAACTAGATAATTGAACTGTCCTAAAAAATCTTCCTATAGTTGGTATAGCAATAACGGAAAACTGCAAAAATACGCATAAAACAAAAGAAAAAATCAGCTTTTTATTAGAGAAAAATTTCGAACAAAATATAGATCTATCACTTCTCACATTAAACACATGAAATACTTGCGATAGGCTTAAGACCGTAAATGCCATGCTTCTACCTATGAAAGGATCATTTCCTCTATCAAAAAAGATTTTTCCAATAGTAAAAGCCAAAAAAGATATTGCTCCTATAAAAGCACCTTCAACCATCATTGTATAACAAGAAAATCTCGAAAACATATTCGCACTGTTTTTGTTGGGTTTTCTACAAATTATATTTTTGTCAATTGGTTCAGCGGTAAGTGCAAGTGCCGGAAACGAGTCAGTTATAAAATTTACCCAAAGAAGCTGTATTGCTAAAAGTGGTATCGGCAAATTTAATAGAGAAGATGTGAGCACGGTAAGTATTTCCCCTATGTTGCTTGAAAGTAGAAAATAAATCGTTTTTTTAATATTGTCATATATTCCTCTACCCTGTTTAACGGCCTCTACTATAGTGGAAAAATTGTCATCAGCAAAAATTATGTCTGCAGCACCTTTTGCAACATCTGTACCAGATATTCCCATCGCACATCCAATATCCGCAGCTTTTAGTGCAGGAGCATCATTAACACCGTCACCTGTCATAGCTACAATTTCGCCTCGAGTTTGAAAAGCTTGAACGATTCGCATTTTATGTGCTGGTGTGGTTCTAGCAAAAATCGAATATTTATTTATATTTTTAATAAGTTGTGTTTGATTTAAAGTTTCAAGCTCTTCGCCTGTTATTGAAAGCCCATTTTTATCAAAACCAATTTTGGCTGCCACTGATTTAGCAGTTTCTAATTGATCTCCTGTAATCATTACCGGTTTTATTCCAGCAGTTTTACAAATCTTAACTGCCTTTTTTACGCCTTCTCTTGGTAAATCTTCCATGCCAAGCAACCCAACAAAAATTAAGTTTTTTTGTAAATCTGTTTCATTTTTGGGTAAAAAATTTACATCTTTATAACAAACCGCCAGGATTCTTAGTCCTTGTTTTGCTAAATTTATGTTTAAATTTTTTATTTTTTTAAAACCTGTTTTATCTAGAACGCCTGTTTGAGTTTTAACACAATTCTTTAATAAAATATCCGGTGCGCCCTTGGCTATGACGCGAATTTTTTCGCCAAACTTATGCGCTGTGATCATCATTTTTCTTTTGGAGTCAAAAGGTATTTCTTTTAGCCTTTTAAATTTTTTATCTAAAATACTTTTTTTAAGACCGATCTTTTCGCACTCCGAAACAATGGCGATTTCTGTTTGATTACCAAAAACTTTTTTATTAATGAAACTCTTGCAAATTTTTAAATTACTACAAAGAGAAGCCAAAGTTAAAATAAATTCCGTTTTTTTTGAGTTCTTTTTTATTTCATGTTTTTCATCTGTCATAACCGTTATGTTCATTTTATTTTCAGTAAGAGTTCCTGTTTTATCAGAACATATTACAGAAACACTTCCCAGCGTTTCAGCAGCAGGAAGTTTTCTAACAATAGTTTTTTGTTTTGCAAGTTTTCTTACACCAGCAGCTAAAACAATTGTAATAATAGCAGGTAAACTTTCTGGTATAACAGCAACTGCAAGACTTATTGAAACCATAAATGTTTCTTGTAAAGGTATACCAGAAGCAATTCCTAATACAAAAACAATAACACAAATTACTACAGCCGCTATACCTAAAATTCTTCCTATTTTTGTAAGTTTTTTTTGTAATGGAGTTTTAGAAGTAGCAACTTTATTTATCATACCAGCAATTTTTCCAACTTGTGTATTCATACCGGTTTTTACAACAACAGCCACACCACGTCCCGTCATTACAGAAGTCCCTGCAAAAACCATATTTTGTTGAGAAGTTAGGGACATGTTGCTTGAAAAATTAGGAATAACTTTTTTTTTAATACCTCGAGTCTCTCCGGTAAGAGAAGACTCTTCTGTTTCTAATCCAATGCTTTCAACAACTCTTGCGTCTGCGGGTACGAAATTTCCTGCTGAAAGCAATATTACGTCTCCAGGTACAACTGCAGCTGTAGAAATTTGTTGTTCACGAGAGTCTCTAATAACTAGTGTTTTAGACTCGGTTAGTTTTCCCAAAGCATCAATCGCCTTTTCGGCTTTTTCTTCTTGAAACAGTCCTATTAGCGTATTCAAAAGTACTATTGCAATTATTAAAATAGTATCAACATAATCATTACTACTTTCTAGTAAAGCGGTAATAAAAGAAATAAGCCCTGCGAAAAGTAAAATTAATATAGTTGCGTCGTTGCATAACTGTTCAAAAAATTTTCTTATGATACTTTTTTTTTGTTTTTTTTCTATTATATTTTGTCCAAAAATTCGTAATGCTTCTCGAACATTTTTTCTGCAAAGTCCGTTTTTTACGTTTATCCCAAATTCTTTTTCCAAACGAGATATAGGTAAAGCGCACCAGTTCAACGTTTTTCCTCCTAAATTTTGGTACATCTTTAAAATATATACTGAAAAAACTTAACTGTTTAGACCTAATTAAAAATCTAGATTTTTCTAAAAAATATTAATATTTCTGAATATTTATTTTTTTTTTGTTGATAATAACTCTAGTATTGTTTTTATCTAAAGACCGAGATTTAAATAATCAAAGATAAGTTTTGGAAGTGAAATTATGAAACAAAAAAATAAAATTTTAGTCTTATTTATGTTTGTATTTTTGCTTGTATTTGTTTTACTTAAAACCGAAGCTAAAACTTCCTCGCGTCCTTCTTTAGAAGACGATAAAAAATATAGAACAACTTTTTCTAACATCGCGTTTGAATCTGACATAATGAAAATTGAGACTGTTGAAAAACCTGTATCACAAGACATAAAAAATATTATAGATAAAGGTCATATTACAATCGGAGTTTACGGTGATGATAGAATTGCGTTTTTTCAAGAAGACCCAAGTCTTCCCAAAGGGAACAATCTTTACGGTGCAGATATAGATTTAGCTAAAAAGATTGCCAAAAATTTGGGTGTAGGTGTTGAATTTGATAGAACTGCAGAAACATACGATCAACTTGTTGACTTACTGGTTTTTGATAGAGTTGATCTTGTTATATCTACTTTTAGCGATACACCAGAGCGAAGTAAATATATAGACTTTTCTGATCCGTATTTCTCTGCTGGTATAGGAATGATGATTAATAAACAAGCTTTGGTTTCCAAAAAAATGGAAGAAAACCCCGTTAGATATTTGAAAAATAACTCAGAAAATATATGTGTTCAAGAAGGTTCTTCATACGAAACTATAGCTAAAGAAATTTTGCCGAATGCAAAATTTATACAGGTAAAAGACGTAAAAGACGGCTTTGAATTAATAAAAAATAACGATGGAAAAGCTATAGCATTTTTTGGTAGCGAGCTTGAGTTTGTAGAACAACTTTCTAAATCTCCGATCTTTTCTATTTTTACAAAAGCTTATATTTTTTCCGATATGGATGACAGGCTCTGTATTGGAATTAAAAAGGGGCAAAATGGTCTCAAGTTATACGTGAACGAATGTCTAAAATATGCTAACAAACCTTCCTTAGAAAATTTGTTCATTTCTTACAAAAAAGCATTTGGCAAAAAATAAATCTAGAGGAAATAAAAATGATTAAAAAAATTTTTACAAGTCCAATAACTCTTTTTTTAGCAATGATTTTAGGGGCTTTAACAGGAATATTAGGCAAAGAACATATATCGTCTTTATCTCTCATTAATGACGTCTTTATCAACTTTTTAAACATGTGTATGATCCCTATAGTAGCTTGCGTCATAACTATAAATCTTTCTAAAGTTTCCAGAAATAAAAAAAAACAAGGCTCTAAGGGCGTAATTAAATCATGGGTTCTCTATACAGCAGCATCTTTTGTTTTAGCAGCCCTAATAAGTTTGTTTTTTTCTTTTTTTCTTAAGAATTTTTTAACTCCTGATACAGCTGCAAAACAAAATTTTGTTTCGGCAAATAGCAATACTACCGTTTCTTCATTATTTGAAAAAATTCCGTTTTACGATGACGATTTTAATTTATCAATCGAACGTTTTTCATTTTACGATTTTCTTATAAGCGCTATACCTAACAATGTTTTTTCTGCGCTTTCAAGTGGTGAAACCTTAAAAATTATATTTTTCTTTGCTACGCTTGGTGTTATGCAGTTTTACATAAAAGAAGAATCTTCAAAACTTTTCACAGATTTACTAGACAATGTGTATTCTTCTCTTAATAAGTTTGTAAGTTATATTTTAATATTCTCTCCAGTGTCCATTTTTTGCATACTTGCTGCACAGTTTTCTGATGACAACAAAATAAATATTTTAAAATCTACTTTTAATCTTATAGTAGTAATATATGTTATATTTTTCTCTCTTATATTGGCGTCATTTTTTATCATACAAATAAAAACAAAGCTAAAAATCAAAGAACATTTACGTGCTATAAAACAAATTTTTGTAATTTCTATGAGTACAAGAAGTTGTCTTGCTACTATACCAACAGCTGTTGAAAATTCAAAAAAATATTTAAAACTAGAACCTTCAGTAGTAGATATGACTTTACCTTTAGGGATTACAATTGCACAAAGCGGGGGAGTTGTCAGTGCTGTAATGGCAACTACTTACACATTATATATACATAACGAATCATTGAAATTAGATTCTTTAGTAGGGCTAATTTTGGGTGCTTGTATGTATGCAGTGTCCTTCGTAGGCATACCAGGAGTTATAGCGGTAGGAATGTTAAGTTCGGTACTAACGCCACTTGGGTTGCCAAGCGATGTGATAATCATGATTTGGATTGGACTTATTACAGTTATAGACCCTATATTAACTTTTCAGTGTGTATATACAAACATAGCAATAACCAGTCTTGTAACTCGCAAAAAAACTACTCCAACGATAAACTCATCTCAATAATTACATCCATATTTAAAAAAACCAAAATGAACATTTAATAACGGAACTTTTAGGCTTCAATAATAAGAATTCCTCAACTCCTATGAGAGTTTTGGGGCATTTTTAGTTTTTATATTCTCGTCTACGAATTTTAAAGAAGTTTGGGTTTGAAAGTTACGCTAAAACTTCCCATTAATTTTTTTTGTTTAAATTAAAATTTTTGACATTTATTAATTTTTTATTTACAATTGCCGAAGGTTTTTGCTGTCTGAAATAGGCTTTGCAAATTCCGAAATTAAAACAAAAGGAAAAATCAAAATTGATTAAATTATATTTTAAAAAAGTAAAATTTTTGTTTGGGTTAGTATTCGCCCTTTTAACTTTTACAAGTACATGCAATATACCAAAATTTGTTTGGGCTGAAGGAGGAAACGGCGGTAGTAGTAACACTGTAAATGTGCTCTATACTTTTGATGAAGATTATGCAAGAAACTTTGGCATTATATCTATAAGATCTGCCGTAAAGTCAAAAAATCCTGATTCCATTTATCGTTTTCATGTAGTTATGCCAAAGAACACTTCAGATGAAACAAAACAAAGAATCAGAGCAACGGTTGAAGCTGGTATAAATTGTTCAGCAGTTATTAGACTTGTAGATGAAAATTTTTGTAAAGAGTTAGAATGTGGAGATAACTTTAGAGCCGTTTCATATTGGAGATTATTTCCTTCACGTTATTTTTTACAATTCGAAATGAGGGAAATACCTACACTTATTTACATCGATGGCGATACTTTGGTGCTAAAAGATCTCACTCAGCTTTCTTCAGCTATAAACCCGAGAAGAGTTTTTTCTAAGCCTAATGGAGCTGAAAAAAGAAATGTAATTGCAGGTGTTGGTGATCTTCTTAGAGAAACTCTTGATGCATATCATTCTCCAAAAGAACTGTTTGGTATAAGCAAACAAAATTTAAATGATTATATAAACTCGGGAGTTATCGTTTTCTCTTTATCAGATTATGCTGAACAAGGAATAGAAAAGAAAATATGGAGCTATTTTTTTGACAAAGGCGCAAGAGGAAAAGCTCATGATCAAGCGGCCATAAACTATGCTTGCCATGGATTGATAGCAAATCTTGCACCTGAATTCAATTCGTTAGCATTTTTATTTTTCGAAAACAAAAACTCTCGTTATAGTATGTATGATGCAAGAGAATGGGAAAAAGCAAAAACACAGCCTACAATTTTGCATTTTGCCGGGAATTCAAAACCTGATTCCGACGGAAGAAGACACCATCCAAACCCGTTCATTGGTTTGTGGTGGGATTACGCATTGGAATCTGGTTGTAGATCTGAAAGCGATCCCGTATATAGAGAGCATTACGCTAGAAAACGGAATTAAATCAAACTTTAATAAAATTTATCTAACATCTGAAATGCGTTCAAACTCCCATTTCAGATGCTTTCCTGTTATCCTGGTATGTCAGCTAATTAAAACAATTTTTTTCTCTAGCATTTCTTCTTCGCAAATTTTAACATCCCCAATTTAAAATGTTTATCAGATAGTACCTATGGTGACAAACTCAAAAACATCAAACATATAAATATTTCGTAGTTTTTTTAAAAGAATCGAAACTTATATTATTAGTGAACCTAATGAGAAATAAAGCGAAGTAATTCGTTTGGTTAAAAATTAGTAGACGAGAGTATGAAAACTAAAAATGCCCCAAAACCCTTATGGGAACTGGGGGGTTTCTTGTTGTTGGGGTTTAAAAGTTTCGTTAGAATCTCGATCATTTTGACAAAAGTTTTCTGTTTGATGCCAATCAAACGCCTGAAGTCGTTCTCTTCTAACTTTTCGGCCTGATTAATTTTCATAATGTAACTCTAATATTTTTAGTTTTGCAGGAGACCTAACAAAAAGCATGTCAGCACAAAAGATTATTTAACTTTCTTGAATCAAAAAATAACATGTGTTAGCATGAAAACCGGTTTGGAAAATTATGATACAGAGTCTTATTTACAGCAAAATTGGCAGATTTATTATGGATCAAAAAAATAATAAAGTTAACAAGTTAGAAGAAAAAAAAACTAGTAATTTTATATATGATTGCATAAAAAAAGACTTAGCAGTTGGTGGAAGATGTGAGGGAAAGAAACTTCACACAAGGTTTCCTCCGGAACCGAATGGCCATCTTCATATAGGTCATGCGAAGGCAATATATATAAATTTTAAGATAGCTGAGGAATTTGGTGGCATCTGTAATCTTAGAATGGATGATACAAATCCTAGCAAAGAAGACGAAGATTTTGTAGAAGGCATAAAAAGAGATATAAGATGGCTGGGTTTTGACTGGGAAGATAGATTTTTTCGTGCTTCTGATTATTTTCAAAAGATGTATGAATTTGCAAAAGAACTTGTAAACAAGGGGTTAGCCTATGTTTGTGAGTTAACACCGGAACAAGTAAAAAAAAATAGGGGCGATTTGTCAAGCCCCGCTAAAAGTCCTTTCAGAGATAGGCCTAAAACAAAGAGTTTAGAACTCTTAAAGCGTATGAAAAATGGTGAATTTAAGCCTGGTGAAATGACTCTCCGTGCAAAAATAGATTTAGCATCTGGAAATTTTAATATGAGAGATCCAGTTTTATATAGAATAATGGACAAAAAACACCATATAGCTCGCAAATGGCACATATATCCTACATATGATTACGCTCATCCGATAGAAGATGCTCTTGAAGATATTACTCATTCTTTTTGCTCTTTAGAATTTGAAGATCATAGACCGTTATATAATTGGGTTCTTGAAAACATAGATAAAATTTCAAAACCCAAGCAAATAGAATTTGCTAGACTTTCTTTGAGTCATACAGTCATGAGTAAAAGAAAATTATCTCAACTTGTAGAAAAAAAAGTAGTAGATGGTTGGGATGATCCTCGTATGCCCACTATTTCTGGACTTAGAAGACGAGGTTATACTCCTGCATCAATCAGAAATTTCTGTAAACGTATAGGGATTTCAAAAGTAAATAGCTTAGTTGATCATGCTTTTTTAGAGCATTGCATAAGAGAAGATTTAAATATGAATGCAAAAAGAATCATGACAGTTTTAGAACCTATAAAACTTACTATTACAAATTACCAAAAAAATAAAATTGAAAAATTTGAAATAGAAAATAATTTAAATAAGCCGGAAGATGGCTTCCGAACTATTAATTTTTCAAAGCATCTTTACATTGAAAAAGATGATTTTATGACAAATCCTGAAAAAAGGTTTTTTAGGTTGTTTCCTGGAAATGAAGTCCGTTTGAAATCTACTTACGTCGTGAAATGTACAGGATACAAAGTAAAAAATGCAAAGATTATCGAGGTTTTTGCTGAGTACGATCCAGAAAGCCGTGGAGGGAAAACTAAAGACGGACGAAAAATAAAAAGCACGATTCACTGGGTCAACGCTGCGGACTCTGAAAATATTGAGGTTCACATCTATGAAAAACTATTCAAAAATAAAAATCCAGAAGAAGATAGAAAGAATTTTATTCAAGACATAAATAAGAGGTCTTTAATAATTTTAAAAGAGTGTAAAGCCGAAAATATTATAAAAACTTCAAAACCAGAAGAATCATTTCAATTTTTGAGACTAGGTTATTTTTGTAGAGACAAAAAAAATTCTACTAGAAAAATTGGGAAAATAATTTTTAATAAAATAGTTTCACTAAAAGATAGTTATAAAAAAAATAAGTTCGTATAAATTTTCAGGTTAAAAAATTTAGTTCTCGAAATTTTTATTACTAAGTTCGAATTTTTTAAAAATGTTTTTAGTACCAAAGTATTGCTTGGGGTCATATTTTAACTGTAGACTGTCAAAAGAAGGTGAGTGTCCGTGAAAAAGATTCTTGTCGTAGAAGATGAGGATACTATTAGAGAATTCATAGTACTTAACCTCAAACGAGGTGGATATGAAGTCGTTGAAGCGGCAGATGGTGAAGCCGCTATCGAAAAATACGAAGAGGATCCTGAAAATCTTGACATTGCTATATTGGACATAATGTTGCCCGGTGCTATGGATGGTTTAGCGGTATGTAAATATTTGCGAAAAAAAAGTTTAAGTCTTGGGATAATACTTCTGACTGCCAAAACTCAAGAAATGGATAAAGTAAGCGGACTTATGTTTGGCGCCGATGATTATATGACCAAGCCTTTTAGCCCTAGTGAACTTGTAGCCAGAGTTGATGCACTTTATAGAAGAGCGGTAGTTGCTCACATACGCGCTGAAAATAATTTTAAAGAAGAAATTGTTTTAGGAAAATTTAAATTAAATTTAAGAAGCCATGCTCTTTTTAAAGATTCAAAAGCTATAGATCTTACTCATATAGAATTTCAGATAGTAGAATTTTTATTTTCAAATCCTGGAATTGCATTATCAAGAAAGGATATTTCCAAACATGCATGGGGACAATTGCGTCTCGGCGATGAAAAAATAGTCGATGTAAATATTAGAAGATTGAGAATGAAAATAGAAGACAATCCATCTGAGCCGCAGTATATATTAACGGTATGGGGACTAGGGTATAAGTGGGCTAATTGAATTTGATTTTTTAGTGCGGTTTAAGGGGAAATTTTGAACGGAACAATTAGCAGATGGTTTTTGAAAAGGTTTTTACCTTTATTAATAGTTCTAGTTTTTTCAGCTATTATTTATTATATTTTTGTTTGCAATTTTTTTTTAAAAGAAGTTGAATCGGGGCTAAAAATAAGCAGGTCCCCTTTTAGTTCGATATATTACTTTACGATTTTGTTCGTAATTTTTGAAGCTTTGTTTGCTTTAATAGTTGGTGTATTAAATTTTTATTTTTTGAAATCTATAATAGATCCTGTTAATAAAATAAATAAAATTGCGAAATTTATAGCAGAAGGGGATTTTTCAGCAAGAGTAAAAAGAGAACATGATGACGAATTAGGAAAGCTTTGCGATTCCGTGAATTATATGGCCAAAGAACTCGGAGCTGCTGAAAAAACAAAAAATGATTTTATTTCTTCTATTTCTCATGAATTAAGAACTCCTCTTACTTCCATAAGAGGTTGGGCCGAGATTTTAAAAAATAGTGATGTTTTGGATTTTAAAATTATGAAAAAAGCTATGGAAGTTATAGTAAACGAATCAACAAGACTTTGTTCTATAGTTGAAGAGCTGCTTGACTTTTCTAGTTTAAAAAATTCTAGGCTTGTTTTAAATATGGCTAAGATCGATGTAATAGCCGAACTAAGTGAAGCAGTTTATATATTTTGTAAAAGAGCAGAACACGAAAAGAAGACTTTTTTTTATATTGAACCAGAAGATTTTCCAATAGTTTTTGGCGATAAAAATAGATTAAAACAAGTTTTTACAAATATTATAGATAACGCTTTAAAATATACAGAAGATGGTAAAGGTGTTATAAGTATTTTTACTAAAACTCAAGACGATTTTGTCAAAATTACCATAGAAGATAATGGGTGTGGCATATCTGAAGAAGATTTGCCGAGAATTAAAGAAAAATTTTTTAAAGCAAATAAAACTCAAATAGGCGCAGGAATAGGTTTAGCACTTGCTAACGAAATTGTATTGGCACATTCTGGAAAAATAAATATAAAAAGTCAAGAAAATATCGGAACTGTAGTGACTATTTTTATACCGATTTCGTCTTCAGATGATAAACATCAGCACATAGAAAACCGATAAATCTCGTAAATTATAAAACTAACCCAGATTAAACACCCAAATTAGGGCTTAATCTTACGGGAAAATCTAGTTTTAATTTGTAAAATTAACTTCTAATTCTTTGAATCAAACAAACAAAAAAACTCAATTTTTCAACAATAAAAACGCGACATATTTTTAAAGAAAGTATATTTTTTTTGATTTAATGCATAGGTTGAAAAACAAAAAAACCCATGTTATCATTGCAGGGAATTTTGCCTATGGGCTTTAAAATAATATTTGTATCATTTTTGGAGGATGCCTAATGATTATGTTTAAAAGAGCCTTTATTAGAGTTTGCAGTTTTGTATTGTCTTTGCTTGTCTTTTTGGGAGCTTCAGTACGCGACGCCGATCTACCAAAAGCACAAGCTGCCAATGATCCTGTAAATATACTGATCACTTGCGACAACAATTATGGTAAACAAGCAGTTGTTTGTCTGTATTCGTTGTTGTTAAACGGTGATAAAAACAGACGTTTTGAAATTTATATTGTAAGACCCGAAAACTTTGATGAAGAAGTTGAGACTAAAATAATCAATCTGGAACAGTCATTTAAAAACTGTCACATCACGTTCTTGCAGTTAAGAGATGATAAATTTTGTTCTGAGTATGGATTTGACAAATTCTCGAGAGAAGCTTATTTTAGACTTTTTATAGGAGACCTTTTTGATGAAGAAGATATTGGTGTACGAGTTGAAAAGTGTCTTTATTTAGATGCAGATATTATAGTGCGCGATGACATTTCTAAGCTTTACGATAAAAACTTGGATGATGATCATTGGGTAGGTGCTTGTTCGGACCCGTTGGCATTTTGCACTTGTGAAGAACGTGAAACATATCCTGAAGAAGTTTTTGGATTACAAGATAAAGATTTCGGATGCTATTTTAATTCTGGGGTTATATTATTTAATATACGCGCATTGAAAAAAAATGGAGTATCGGAAATTGTTGAAGATTATTTTAGAGAAGGTGCTACAGGACATGCCCATGACCAGGCTGCTATTAATTATGCTTGTCGTGGACATGTAAGACTTCTTTCATCTGTGTGGAATTTTCTTTTACTTTTCCCTTCTGATGTAAGATGCAAAGGATTAGAAAAAGCCAGAAGAGACCCAAAAATCGTTCATTTTGCTGGTTCAGCTAACAAGCCGTGGTCTAATGATCGTATTCCGTTTGGATGTTTTTGGTGGAGAATGGCCATAGAAAGTGGGGCGTATTCTGAAGATGACAAAAAATATACGGATTTCTACAGGGAAAAAAATAAAAAAAATTCGTCTTTACCATCTTTGGCAGACACTTCCTCTGATTCTGATGAAAATAAATGTGAATCGCAAAAACTTTTAGAATCCGCTCCTAAAAAGGAATTCGATGTAGAAAAAGAAAAGCATGAGACACCTGTCTTGTGTAAGAGAAAAAATAATGAATTTGGCAGTGAAGATACTGCACCAAATCTAAGTAAAACAGCAAATAATCGTGATGATAATCCGAAAACTAGTTTTATTGACATGAGCATAGTTGGTCTTTGCTTTTTGTTGTCTATAGTTGGTTTTATCATGCTTTCTGTCAGGAAAAATAAGAGAGATGTTGCTGACATATATCGTGTATAATATGCTCGCAGTTTTTTTGGGTATTGTGGAGTCGTTATTAGATAACAACAATACCTCAAGGAAATGATAAGATAACCAACAAAGTTGATTTGGTGTTTTGGTTTTTACTTCTTTTTTTCGTTGGACTGTTATCATAGTAACATAGAGATTTCAATTAAAAGTAAACAATTTGAAGGTACAGGTGTTGATTTGATTGTATTCTTTAATGGCTTTGCTTTTGTTTTTTTTGCATAATAGCTAGTTTAACTTTTTATCACATTATTGGTTTTTTGCACTTTTCGATAACTTGAAAATACAAAACTAAAAATAATATAGCCACATATCCTTTTGCTTGGTTTTGATTTTTTATTAGATTTTATTCACCCCAAAGATCATCATTTGTCTCTTTGTCTTCTTCTTCTTCTTCTGGTTCACCAAAATCTGCTCCGGCAAAATATTTAAGCGTGTCTTGCAATGCAAGGCCTTGGTCTGCAAAATAATCCTTTTTATCTCTTAACATTTTCTCAACATTTTGAACATTTTTTTCTTCAATTTTGTGTTCCTTTTTTACTAGCATGAAAGCATTATACACATCTCTCCATTCACTAGGCCCTATTTTTTCAATTCTCGTCTCAATTGCTTTCAAGTTTGCTTGAAATTGTTTTTCATCTGCGGTTTCTATTAAAGCTTTCAATCTTTCTTCTGTGGTCATTGGTCTTCTTGTATTTTGTCTTCCACTAGCTTCACGCTCCCGTCTTCGTTGTTCAAACCACTGTTCTGCAAAAGTCTTCGTATGAGGAGGCGGCGGAGGTGCTCCCCCAGTATCTCCAGTGTTTCCAGTATCTCCAGTATCTCCAGTGTTTCCAGTATCTTCAGTATCTTCAGTATCTTCATTATCTTCTTCAAAAAAATCTTTGAAATGATCTTCCAATTCAACAAGATGTACATAAGGGGAATCATATTCATTTAATTCAAAGTCAAAGTCCCCTACA
>JAIRLJ010000025.1 GCA_031259495.1 Oscillospiraceae bacterium
AGCTATAGAACATAAGCTAATAAAAAAATAAAGTACAGCTCTGAACTATATGACGAAAATAATAAAATATCACATAAAGATCTCTTTCAGATAATATTTCTTGAACTAAAAAATTTTCAAAAAGAAATTAAAAAAAACGAATCAAAACTTATTTTTTAGATGAGATTCTTAAAAATAAAAAAAGAAAGTAACTATAACGTGATAACAAATAAAGATAAAAACATTTATTTTTAAGAAATTTGACATAAAACTCCTTTGTTCGGCCCGGGCTGAGTGAGGTACTTTTTTCACTCAACTGTCGAAAACCCGTTCAAGAAAATCGATGTTGAAAACAAATACAGTTTTGATATACAATGAGGGGGTTGGGCTGGGTTTTGTGCATCATTTCTTGGTCTATTATCTGTTTTTTAAGAGTTTGGAATTTTGGGTTTGTGGTTTGTTTTGTTTTTTGGCAGTTTACTTTGTGCTAATAAGGAATTTTTATGGACTATTTTAACAAAAAAACCGTGGAAGATTTAAATATTCTTGGCAAACGTGTTTTATTAAGATGTGATTTTAATGTACCTTTTGATACAGAAGGAAAGATTGCTAATACTAGAAGAATAACCGAAAGTTTGAAAACCATAAAGTATTTACTGGATAGGCGCGCAAAGATTGTGCTTTGCTCGCATCTCGGTCGGCCTAATGGGAAATTTGATTCAAAGTTTTCTCTTAAGCCTGTTGCTGAGTGTTTATCTAAAACTTTAAAAAAGGAAATAAAGCTTTCTAAAGATGTTGCTGGTGAGGATACTAGGGCTCTTGTTGAATCTTTAAATGAAGCAGAGATTGTGCTTCTAGAGAATTTAAGATTTTGCAAAGGAGAAACTGAAAATGACAGGACTTTTGCGAGTGAGCTTGCTTCTTTAGCTGATGTTTTCGTAAACGATGCTTTTGGTGCTGCCCATAGGTCGCACGCGTCGACCGTTGGTGTTACTGAGTTTTTGCCATCAGCTTGCGGTTTTCTTATGCTAAAGGAAATTTCCACTATGACGAGAATACTCAAAAATCCTACTAGACCGTTTGTGGCAATATTGGGTGGAGCTAAGGTTTCAGACAAAATAGGTGTTATAAGTAATTTGCTCGATAAAGTGGATACACTTATAGTTGCTGGAGGAATGGCTTATACTTTTATGAATTCTTTAGGATATTCAATAGGCAATTCGATTTGTGAAAATGATAAAATATCATTGGCTGTTGAAATAATGGCTCAGGCTAAAGGAAGAGGAGTAAAATTTTTAATCCCCGTAGATAATAAAGTTGGTCTAGAATATTCTAAAAATACAGAATTTAAGACTGTACAATCAGACTCAATCCCTGATGGCTGGATGGGGCTTGATATAGGCCCTAGGACCGAAGTATTATTTAAAGATGCTTTAAAGGATGCTGAAACTGTCATTTGGAATGGCCCTATGGGTGTCGCGGAGTGGGAAAATTTCTCGAGTGGAACGTTTTCTGTTGCGAAAACAGTTGCTTCTAGCAAAGCTTTTTCGGTGGTTGGAGGTGGCGATTGTGCTGCTGCTATTGAAAAGCTAGGTTATGCCAATGAAATGAGTCATATTTCGACTGGGGGAGGAGCTTTACTTGTACTTTTAGAGGGTAAAGGTTTGCCGGCTGTTGTTGCTTTAAGTGAAAAAAATAGGGTAGTTTAATAATTGTTTAATCAGTAAAAAACCTGTGTTTTTTGTATTATTTTGTGAGTCAGGTTTTTCTGTTTAGCTGTGGTATTTGTTTTGTGGCTTTGGGCGTCTGTTGTTTGTTTGCTTTTTTATGGTTTGTAGAAGTAAGCGGATATAATGTGATTGTTTGGTTTGTATTTAATTTACTTGCAAAAAATAGAAGTAGCATGTTAGCATTTAGGCGGTGTTTTGAAGTACAATTGCCGTTTGTATTTGTTTGAGCTTTGGAATTATTGTGCGTTTACTACTGTAAAGAGAAAGAAGAAAGCTTTAACTTTTAAGAGTATAAGGTGTTTTGTAAGAGGGTGTTTTTTGAGTTTAGGAAAACACCCTCGTTTTGTTTACGCAAAATAAGGTAGTTCTAATTTTTTTGCGGTTTTTTGGTTATTTTATAACTTACTTTGGTGGGGGTTTTATGGGTAAAGAATTTTTTGCGGCTCTTAATATGTTGCAAAAGGAGTATCGAATTCCTATAGATAGTATATTAAGTAAAATAAAAAAATCTGTTTTAACTGCGTGTAAAGCTAATTACGAAAGTGAAGATGTAAATGTTGATATAGATTTTGAAACAAACAATTTTGAAGTTTCTTTAAATAAAACAGTTAGAGACGTTGTAAAGAACAAATCTTCTGAAATTTCCATCGAAGATGCAAAAATTTTTGATGCTAATGTTAAAGTTAATGATGTGGTTCGCATTCCTCTTGATACAAAAGACTTTAGTAGAATAGCTGCACAAACTGCTAGAAGTATGTTGAAACAAGGCATACGCGATTCTGAACGTGAACAAATTTCTAAAGAATTTCAAAATTTGCAAAAAGAAATAGTTACTGCAACCATAGAAAACATCGATCCAGCAAACGGAGCAGTTGTTCTAAAAATAGGAAAAGCAGAAGCAATTTTGGTTCCTGGAGAACAGATAGGAACGGAAGTCTTTAGGGAAGGTGAACATATAAAAGTTTACGTATTAGGTTTAAAAGAAACGGAAAGAGGTTCGAAAATATTGATTTCTCGCACGCATCCTGATTTTGTAAAAAAATTGTTTTACTCTGAGGTTCCAGAAATTGCTGATTCTACTATAGAAATAAAAGCGATAGCCAGAGAAGCTGGGTCAAGAACTAAAGTTGCTGTTTTTAGCAACGATCCAAATGTTGAAGCAGTAGGAGCGTGTATAGGCGCACGAGGAATAAGAATTGATACGATAATAGATGAACTTGGCGGGGAAAAAGTTGATGTAATAGAGTACAGCGAAGATGATACCAGTTTTATAGCTGCTGCTTTATCTCCGGCTAGAGTCCTTAATGTATACATTAAAAAAACTTCTCCAGAAGAAGCTTTAAGGAGTTGTAGAGTAACGGTTCCGGATTCTCAACTTTCTTTGGCTATAGGTGCCCACGGACAAAACGTAAGATTAGCTGCTAGACTTACACGTTATAAAATAGATATAGATTCGGAAGTGGAGGAAAATTTTTAATGAAAAAAGAGGTACATATCTTAGATGCCAAAAAAAGTTCCACACAGGATGTGTGCGATATGCAAAAAAAGAGCTATAAAAAAAGATCTTGTAAGAATAGTGAGGAAAATATCCAATAAAAAGAAAGTAATTTGGCTAGTTGACCGGTCATTTATTTGCACTGGTCGAGGTATGTATATTTGTAAAAATGAGTCTTGTTGTGAAAAAATTAAAAGGTCAAAATATTTTAGAAAAAAAATCTCAGCAGACAATTTAGAAACTATATGCGCATACATTGAGGAGGAATTGTTTGTTTACAGGTGAGGAATCTTTGCTTTCGTTTTTGGGTTTGGCTAAAAAAGCTGGTAAACTCCATCTAGGATTTAAAATTACAAAGCATTATATTAATTGTAAATCGGCTAAACTTGTTCTACTAGCTAGTGATTTATCTCAAAATAGTTTTAAAAAACTTATAAAAAACGAAAATAAAGTCTGTACATTAAAAATTAAACTAACAAAAGAAACTATAGGAAATTTTTTTTCGGAGGCATCAGGAATTTTAGTAGTAATAGATGAAAGTTTTACCTTTAAAATATTAAATATAATAAAAGAAGCAAAGTTAAATTTTTAGAAATTTTTAAAAAATTAAAATTGGTAAGGGGCAATGCACTAGATGACATATAAGAATCGCGTCCACGAGATAGCGAAAGACCTTAAACTGAAAAGCAAAGATATATCCAAGCTTTTAGAGAAATATTTTGATTCAACAAAAAAACATATGACTGTTCTTACTAGTGAAGAACTTGATTTTATTTTAGATTACTACACAAAAAAATTTAAAGTAGAAGATCTCTCTGAATATTTTTCTCATCAAAAAAAACCAGGAGAAAGAATTAAGGCTAAAAAAATAAAAGTAAAAGAAAAAAAAGAAAAAGCTTTAAATTATAAAAAAATACAGGAAAAATCAAAATCTCCTCCTGTTAAGGAGATGGCAAGTAAAAAAAATATATTCATAAAAAAAAATGAATTAAAAGCTAATCTACAAAAGTTCGATTTTGCTCCAAAAAGAGAACAAATAAAACGAAATTTTTCTCAAAATACACAAATGAAGCATCACGAGGTTCGTGTTGTGGATACACGTACTAGAAATGTTGATCTCGAGCGTTTCAACGAAAAATATGATCGCATGGCTTCTGAGCGTGGAAAATTTGAGAATTTCCCTGGAAACACTCGAAAAAAACAAAAGTTTTTTCAGCGCAATCAAGGAAGATTTGGGCTAAGACGCAAAAGAGAAACAGAAACCCAACGTTTAAGGAGAATTACTCAGGAAAGAAAAGAAAAAGCCATGACCATACTCATCCCGGATAAAATAACTGTAGGAGAGCTTGCACGCAGATTAAAAGCAACTACAGCTGAAATAATAAAAAAACTTATGGAAATAGATATTATGGCCAGTGTGAATGATACAATAGACTTTGATATAGCTAGCCTTGTAGCAAATGAGTTTTACGCTAAAGTTGAAAAAGAAATTTTTGTAAGCATAGAAGAAAAAATTATTGATAATAGCAAAGACAAAGAAGAAGATTTAGAATACAGAGCTCCTGTTGTGGTGGTAATGGGACATGTTGACCACGGAAAAACCTCTTTACTTGATACTATAAGAAAAACAAGTGTAACAGAATCTGAATTTGGTGGAATTACTCAGCATATCGGTGCCTACAGGGCAAGAATGTCAGACGGTTATATTACTTTTATAGATACTCCGGGCCACAAAGCATTTACAACTATGAGAGCAAGAGGAACAAAAATAACAGATATAGCCATCTTGGTGATTGCTGCTGATGATGGAGTAATGCCGCAAACTATAGAAGCTATTAATCATGCGAAAGCTGCCGACGTATCTATTATCGTTGCTATAAACAAAATCGATAAAGAAGGAAGCGAACCCGAGAAAATAAAACAACAATTAATGCAACAAGAACTTGTTTTAGAAGAATGGGGGGGGAGTGTTCCGTGCATAGAGATTTCCGCCAAAACTAACAAAAATATCGATGTTTTACTTGAAACTATTTTGCTAATGGCTCAAATAAAAGATCTTAAAGCAAGCCCTAATAGAAAAGCGAAAGGGACCGTATTAGAGGTAAGACTTGATAAAAACCGTGGTCCTGCTGTAACAATACTCGTTCAAAATGGAACTCTTAAAAAAGGAGATCTATTGGTGGCAGGAACGAGTGTTGGACACGTTAGAGATATGTTAGACGACAAAGGGAAAAAAATAAAAAAAGCTGGACCTTCGGTTCCTGTTGAAATAACTGGGCTTGACTCTCTTCCAAATAGTGGAGACATTTTTGATGTAGTCTCTGATGAGCGTTTAGCAAAAGAACTTGTTGAACAACGAAAGGCCAAACAAAAAGAAAAACGCTTTCAAACGCAGCCTAAAGTTACTGTTGATAATTTTTTAGATCAAATGGAACTCGAGAATACAGAAGAACTAAAAATTTTTGTAAAAGCCGATGTGCAGGGCTCAGCGCAGGCGTTAAAAGAATCTTTGGAGACACTTAGCAACGAGAAAGTTAAAATAAACGTAATCTATGCAGGAGCGGGAACTATAAACGAATCGGATGTATCAATGGCAAATGCTTCAAATGCTGTAATAATAGGTTTTAATACAAAATTAGGAAATATTGTAGAAAAAACCGCGAAATTGAACAAAACAGATATTAGACTTTATTCTGTGATATATGACTGTATAAAAGACATAGAGAACACAGCAAAAAAGCTTATAAAACCAGAAACAGAAGAGATTGTTCTTGGACATGCTGAATGTAGGCATCTTTACAAGATAAGCGGAATTGGCACAATTGCTGGTAGTTATGTGACCGATGGAGAAATAAGACGCAATGCCAAAATAAGAGTACAAAGGGACTCTGTTTCTATAGTCGAAGATACTCTTTCTTCTTTAAAACGTTTTAAAGAAGATGTAAAAGAAGTAACAAAAGGTTATGAATGTGGAATAAAACTTTTAAAATTTAGTGATGTTAAAAAAGGTGATATTTTTGAGGCTTATACAATAGAAAAAACAACATCTTAAAAAATAACGGCGGTTTTAATATGTTAGATATAAATAAAATAACCAGTGAAAAAAAGAAAATAAGCAAAGCCTTAAGAAAAAGAGGCATTAAAATTTCTTTTGACGAAGTAATAGAAAAAAACGAAAAAAGAAAAAATATACAAGTTAAATCTGACAAGTTAAGAGCTTTTAGGAATGAAGTATCTTCTAAAATCTCGGTCCTTAAAAAAGAATTTAAAGATGTTTCTGATTTAGTTACTCAAGTAAAAAAAGCTAATATTAAAATAAGCGAATTTGATTTAAAACAAAAAAAACTTGAGGAAGAGGTTTTTGATTTTTTGTCTCGTGTGCCTAATATACCAGACGAAGATGTCCTGCCAGGAGGAAAAGAAAATAATAAAGTTATAAATATCTACTTAGAAAAATCAAAATTCAATTTTAAGCCGAAAAACCATATAGAAATAGCCAAAAATTTAGAGCTTGTTGATTACGAACTAGGCGCTAAACTTTCCGGTGAAGGTTTTTGGGTGTACAAAAATTTAGGCGCAAGACTTGAATGGGCACTTTTAAATTTTTTTATAGATACGCATATAGAAGATGGTTGGGAGTTTATAATGACTCCACATGTACTCAATTACAAATGTGGCTATGTTGCAGGACAGTTTCCAAAATTTGAACACGAGCAATATTTTTTAGATGAAAAGGAAGGCAAAAATAAAAAATTTTTACTTCCAACCGCCGAAACAGCTTTAGTTAATCTGCACGTCAATGAAATACTAGAAAAAAATGAATTTCCAAAAAAATATTTTTCTTACACTCCATGTTTTCGTCGAGAAAGCGGGGCCTCAAGGGTTGAAGAACGTGGTACTATACGGGGACATCAGTTTAATAAAGTAGAAATGGTTCAGTATGTTTACAAAGGCGATGAAGAAAGAGCGTTTCGTGAAATGGTAAAAAAAGCTGAAGATCTTATACAAGCAATTGGCTTGCATTATCAAGTTAGTAAACTTGCTGCAAAAGATTGTAGTGATAGTATGTGTAAGACTTTCGATATAGAAGTTTTTATTCCAAGCATTAATACATACAAAGAAGTAAGTTCGATTTCGCTTTGCAGAGATTATCAAACAAGGCGAGGAAATACAAAATATAGAGACGACACGAGTAAAAAACTTGAATTCGTTAGCACATTGAATGCCTCAGGTTTAGCAACAAGCAGGCTTTTTCCTGCTTTGCTTGAACAATTTCAGCTTCCAGATGGAAGTGTAGAGGTGCCAGAAGTTCTAAGAAAATATATGTCTAATATAGAAGTAATAAAAAAAAAGAAATATTAATCAACAACAAAAGTCTAGTTTAAAGTAAAAACCCAAAATACAACAATTATCGCGGCCGCTGAGCCGCAATCTCAGACTTTTAGCTAATACATTCATTACTAATTAATATTAAAAATAAAAAAAATAATAAATAAATCACAAAAATGAATAAAAAACTAAAAACATTATTAATTATAGAAATTTTAGAAAAAGAGTATCCGAATGCTAAATGTACATTAAATTTTAAAAACGAAACAGAATTTCTAGTAGCATCTATTTTATCAGCTCAATGTACTGATATTAGAGTGAACGTTGTCACGCAGAAGCTCTTTAAGGAGTATAAAAACACAGATGAATTTGCTAAAGCAGATATTTCTGAAATTGAAAGGATAATAAAACCTTGTGGGCTTTATAAAACTAAAGCTAAAAATATTGTAAACATGTGTAGATATTTGAAAGAAAATTATGATTCAAAAATTCCAAACACACTGCAAAAATTAATAAAACTTCCGGGCATAGGAAGAAAAATTGCAAATTTAATATTGGGTGAAATTTTTGAAAAACCCTGTATTATTGTTGATACACACTGTTTCAGAATAACAAAAAGACTTGCACTACAAAATGAAAAAACACCAAACAAAGCAGAACAGACATTAAAAAAAATTTTACCAAAAAATAAATCGCACAAATTTTGTCACAGACTTGTAGCTCACGGCAGACTTATCTGTAAAGCAAAAACCCCAAAATGCGGTAAGTGCTGTTTATTAGATTTTTGTAAAACAAAATTTAGTTAAGTTTGCTGACATCTAAAAAAAATAGCATCTCAGAATATATAAAACTCATAAGTTTATAAAAAAACAAGTTTCTCTAAAAATAGATTTATTTTAAGGAGATAAGATTGCTAAAAAGACATTCAAAATTTCTTCCGATAATCTTTACTTTGCTGATTCTTTTTTTAACTATTATTTTCTTTGCAAAAAGCTCATCTGAAAAGGCCGAAAATTTAAAAAGCGAGATTGAAACAAATAAAATTAAAAAAAACAAACTAAAAGCAAATGAAAACAAAAACGAATCTGAAATAAGTAAAACGCAAACAGAAACTAAAACAAATGATAAAGATGCACTTGTAGAAAATTTTTCAAATTCTTTAGATAATAATCTTGAAAATGAAACACGTGCAGTTTGGGTAACTTTTATGTCGCTTGACATGAAAGATACAAGAAAAGATGAAGAAGCTTTTATACAAAAAATAAATAATATGGTAAAAGAAATAAAAGAAAATAAACTAAATACAGTTTTTATGCACGTTCGTTCACATTCAGATTCTCTTTATCCTTCAAAAATATATCCTTGGTCTGAAATTTTAACTGATACGCAAGGCAAAGATCCTGGTTACGATCCGCTTAGAATAATGATAGAAATATGCCATAATAACGGACTTAAAATACACGCTTGGTTAAATCCATTTCGTGTTCGTTTAGGCAATATTCCAAAATCTGTAAGTAAAGAACATCCTTTTTGTATTTGGCAAAAAAGTACAGACAAAGAATTAGAAGATGCTTGCGTAGAAATTTCAGATAGAGAAAAATTTTTCAATCCCGCTTCGGCAAAAGTACGCAAACTTGTAATCGATGGAGTAAAAGAAATAGTAACTAATTATCAAGTTGATGGAATTCATATTGATGATTATTTTTATCCAACAGAAAAAAAAGATTACGACAAAACTTGCTATAACAGATACACAGAAAAAATAAAGGCCCCAAATAAACCACTATCAATAGAGGAGTTCCGACGAGCGAATATAAATTCCCTTGTGTCTGAAATTTATACTGTTATAAAGTTTCATAATCCAAATATTAAGTTCGGTGTTTCACCAACTTGCAATATAGATTACGACGAAACAACAGGAGCAGATGTAATTTCATGGACACAAAATTATGGCTATATAGATTATATTTGTCCAGAAGTATATATGAATTTTAACAATCCTAAATTTCCATATGAAAAAACAGTTCAAAACTGGAAAAATTTAATTAAATGCAAAAATCTAGAACTGTATATAGGACTCGGTGTTTATAAAGCTGGAAGTAATTTAGATAACGGAACATGGAAAAACGAAAACAATATTTTAGCAAAGGAAATAAAATGCGGCAGAGAGATAGGCTGCAACGGCTTTGCGCTATATTCTTTCGACAGCTTAACCCAAAATACCGCTAAAGATGAAGTTATTAATGTTGTAAAAATGTTTTCACCCTAGTCCTTTCTCCAAATAGTTTTGTCTGGATTTAACTTGTATGTGTTGTAAACAATTCCATCTTTTTCGCACTTGTGTAAATTAGCTTCTTTTGGGATAGAAGCACCACAGGCTCTACACTTAAGTGCACCAAACTCATCTCTTCTAGATGACGCAAAGGCCAAAATATCAGTCCTTATTGGTTGCTCTGGAACAGAAGATTCGGTTGTTCCTCCTGAAACTTTGGAAAATTCATTGTTTTTTTGTTTTTCATCCATCATTCATTACTCCTTAACTAATAAAAACTAAACCTACTCACCCAAAATAATACTTGAATATAAAGTAATATTTTAAAAATCGCATGTTGTATAATAGTTTTAAAGAAGTTTTTAGTTTCTAAAATTAATTTCAGAAAACCAAAAACACTACTACCTATAGAGTAGATTTTTTGTAAACTTTATACAAGAGTTATTCTTTACAAAATTAAAATTAATATTCAAAAAATGTTTGAAAGAGGAAAATGATACCTAAAAACTTTGAAAAAAATTATTTAAAATATGGGACAATGGATGCTAATGAGGCGGTTGCTTATGTGTCTTATGCTTTTATAGATGTAGCTATTGTTTATCCTATAACACCATCATCTGGTATGGCGGAAAATATTGAAAAATTTTCAGTGTCAAAAAGAAAAAATATTTTTGGTAATAGAGTTGCGGTAAGATGGATGCAATCAGAAGCCGGAGTTGCTGGTACAATGCACGGTGCACTCACAAGTGGAGCACTTGCTACAACCTATACAGCTTCTCAAGGACTTTTACTTATGATACCTAATATGTACAAAATGGCCGGAGAGCTTCTTCCAGCTGTAATACATGTAGCGTCGAGAACTATATCTACGCACGCTTTATCAATTTTTGGCGATCACTCTGATATATATGCTTGTAGGCAAATAGGATTTTCCATGTTATGTTCAAATAATCCACAAGAATCGGCAGATATGGCCATAGTAGCACATCTTTCGGCTATAGAATCAAGAGTTCCTTTTATGCACTTTTTTGATGGATTTAGAACATCTCACGAAATACAAAAAATACGTCTTCCAGATTACAAAGATTTGAAAAACATGCTCGATTCGGAGCTTTTAGCAAAGTTTCGAAAAAGAGGTTTAACACCAAAAAATCCAGTATTGAGGGGCTCTGCACAAAATGATGACATATATTTTCAAATTCGTGAAGCGTGTAATAAATATTACAAAAATTTACCTTTTGTTGTTTTAAAATATTTAAAAATAATAAATAAGAAATACAAAACAGATTATAAATTATTTGAATTTTTTGGAGATAAAAATGCCGAAAACATAATAGTGGCTATGGGTTCCGTATGTGAAACATGCGAAGAAGTTATAGATTATCTTAAAAAAAGTGGGAAAAAAATTGGTGTTTTAAAGGTTCGACTTTTTAGACCTTTTGTTTCAGAAGCTTTTTTAAAAACAATTCCAAAAAGTGTGAAAAAAATTTCTGTTTTAGATAGAACAAAAGAACCGGGTAGTGTTGGTGAACCACTTTATTTGGATGTAACGGCAACTTTAGTTAATAAAAAAATAAAAGTTTTCAGAGGTAGATACGGCCTGAGTTCAAAAGATACAACACCTTCAGACATTCTGAGCGTTTTTAAAAATATGGATTTAGAACAGCCAAAAGAAGAATTTACTATTGGTATTAACGATGATGTTACTAACCTTTCTTTACCTGTGATCGAAGAAATAAACACATCTCCTAAAGGCACAGTTTCATGCAAGCTTTGGGGTTTAGGGTCAGATGGCACTATTAGCACTAGTAAAAACAGCATAAAAATAATAGGAAACGAAACACCATTTTTTGTGCAAGGATATTTTGCTTATGATTCAAAAAAATCTGGAGGGCTTACTATAGCACATTTGAGATTTGGGCCAAATCCTATTAAATCGACTTATTACGTAAAAAATGCTGATTTTGTCGCTTGTCATAATATGTCATACATATATAAGTATGACCTTCTCAAAGATCTAAATCCAGGCGGAAAATTCTTGTTAAACTGTTCTTTTGAACAGAAAGATTTAGAAAAAAAGCTGCCTGAAAATTTCAAAAGGAATATTTTTAACAAACAAGTAAAATTTTATATTATAGATGCCGTAAAAATAAGTAAAGATATTGGATTAGAAGACAAAGTAGGTATAGTTTTACAGGCAGCATTTTTTAAAATACTTAATTTTTTAGATATTCAAAAAGTTAAAGAATATATGAAAAAAGCTGCTACAAAAACTTATATCAAAAAAGGCAAAAATATAGTTTCAATGAACCATGAAGCAATAGAAATAGGTATTAAAAAAGTAAAGAAAGTTGAAATTCTGAACGCTTGGAGCGAAATAAAAACTCAAAAAGAAAAAATAACTTACTCAAAAAATGACACAAACTCTCTATCATGTTTAAATTTTACGAAAAATAATATGTTCCTTTTAGGATATGTAGAAAATATTTTAAAAATTATAAATAAATACGAGGGCAATAGTTTGCCCGTGTCAAAATTTTTACCTTATGTCGACGGTACTTTTCCACAAGGCTCTGCAGCTTTCGAAAAACGTAGTACCGCAACACAAATTCCTGAATGGAAACCTGAAAATTGTATACAATGTAACCTGTGTTCACTCGTGTGTCCACATGCAGTAATACGTCCTGTGCTTTTAAATGAAGAGGATTTAAAAATTAAACCTCTTTCTATGAAAGTAAAAAATGCTTTGATTTTTCAAAATTTAAAATTTTCAGTAGTTATTTCAGCAAAAGACTGTACTGGATGTGGTTGTTGTGTGAGCGTTTGTCCTGGTTTTGCAAAAAAAGGTAAAGCGCTTATTATGAAAAAAGATTTTAATAAGACTCTTATTCAAGAAAATTTTAATTTTTCACTTACTTTGGAACAAAAACTAGAAGAAATACAAAAAAAGGTTTCAAGATTTTCCCCAAAAGGAAGTCAATTTTACCCACCTTTGTTAGAGTTTTCTGGTGCGTGTGCCGGTTGCGGACAAACTCCATACGCAAAACTTTGCACACAACTTTTTGGTGAAAATATGATTATTGCAAATGCAACTGGTTGCTCTTCGATATGGGGCGGTTCAAGTCCATCTACACCGTACACATACAACAAAAACGGACATGGCCCAGCCTGGCACAATTCTCTACTCGAAGACAATGCCGAGTTTGGATTTGGTATAATGCTTGGCAGAGATTCTGTAAAAAAAACACTTATACAAAATATAAAAACCATATATAAAAACGAAGAAAATAAAGAAATAAAAGCTGCTTGTAAATATTTTTTTAAAGTTGCTGATAACTTACAACAAAAAAAAGCTACTAAATTTTTACTAAAAATTTTAGAATCCAAAAAGAAAAATTCATCTGTAAAAACATTAGATCTAATAAAAAATGTTTTGAAAAATAAAAGTTATTTATTTAAAAAGAGTATTTGGATTTTTGGTGGAGATGGTTGGGCTTATGATATCGGTTTTGGCGGACTAGATCATATAATAGCTTCTAATGCCAATGTAAATGTTTTAATTTTTGACACAGAAATTTACTCAAATACCGGAGGTCAAGCCTCAAAAGCTACGCCACTTGCTTCCTCTGCAATTTTTGAACTGACTGGTAAAGAAACGGTAAAAAAAGATTTAGCAGCTATTTTTATGACATACGGTAACGCATATATAGCACAAGTTGCGTTGACTGCTGATTACACTCAATGTGTTAAAGCCTTTAAAGAGGCTGAAAGTTTTGATGGTCCTTCCGTAATTATCGCGTATTCGCCTTGTATAAATCACGGAATAACAAAAGGTATGAATTCTATGCAAGAAGAAGAAAAAATTGCTGTAAAATCTGGCTATTGGAATCTTTTTAGATTCGATCCTCGGCGGAGTGAACAAGAAAAAAATCCATTAATGCTTGACAGCAGACCGCCAAGTTTTGCTTTAGAAGAATTTTTAAAAGGAGAAAATAGATACAAAGTTTCAGAAAAACTTTCTCCGGAAAAATATAAAAAGCTTATTAATAAAGCAAAGAAATGTGCTGCAAAAAAATATGAAAGCTTAGCAAAAAGAACACTAGACCCCCCACAAAACTAACTCCTTTTCTCTTCCTTTTGTGTTTAGCAAGCTCATCTATTTCCACATATGTCTAATCTGATTTCTGTTTGTCAGCTTGAAGGTTTTGTCTCCGGCTTCCTTCAGATTCCGCCTCGCAACTCTAAAACTTTGTAAGTATTTTTAGAACACATAAACTGCAACTAATACCCAAAAACATACCAGCAACCACATCACTAGGATAATGAACTCTTATATAAAGTCTTGAAAATGCTATTGTAATAGCCAATAACAGCGTCGTTGTTGCAAACAAAGTTCCAGATAACGTAGACCAAAAACCATGATTAAGTAAAACAGTAGTAGTTGCAGCAAAAGAAGAAGTACTATGTCCAGAAGGGAAAGAATAGGATGATGGTTTTCTTATCAAAATAAATTTCTGATGAATATCGTCACATGGCCTTGATCTTTTTACTAAATTTTTTAAAACAGCTTCACTCATTAAAGCAGATAAACCCACACTCACAAAAATTTGCAATCCTATTTTTCTATAGCCTTGTATAAATAAAAATATAAAACCAAAAACAAGCCAAATTCCCCCATTATTTCCTACACTTGTAATATAAATCATAAGTTTATCAACCTTACGTATTTTAAAAGAACTAATATGGGAAAGTATCATGTTATCTATATTTTCTATGCTTTTTAACATTTAAATCTCTATAAATCTTACAAACACTTTTTTATCTCACGAATACATAACACAGTCTAAAAACACAAACAAATTTTAAGCTTAATTTTCATCTAATTGTACTAGCAAAACTTTCTAGTTTCTCACCGTATAACGGAAATTTTTTACAAAGCTCTCCGACTTCAGCCAATATCCAAGCCTTATTTTTTTTAAAATCTTTTATCGAAACAAATATTAGCTCTGCTATATGATCCATTTCTTTTAGACCCATTCCTCTAGAAGTAACAGCCGCAGTTCCCAATCTAATTCCACTTGTTTCATTAGAACCAAGCTTTTCATTTGGGATGGTATTTTTATTGACTGCTATGTTGACATCTTCTAAATTTAACTGCAACTTTTTGCCCGTTGTTTTTGTGTGACGTAAATCAAGCAGTATTAAGTGATTATCAGTTCCTCCCGAAATTAATTTCATGCCTTTTTCTTTTAATTTCAAAGCAAGCTTCCTAGAATTATCAACGACTTTTCTAATATATTCTGAAAATTCTTCACTTGCAGCTTCTTTAAAACAAACAGCTTTTGCGGCTATTATATGCATAAAAGGGCCTCCCTGAATTCCCGGAAACACGGCTGAATCTACTTTTTTTGCGTACTTCTTTTTACATAAAATAAGCCCTGATCTTGGTCCACGTAATGTTTTATGTGTAGTCGTAGTGACAACGTCAGCTATTGGTACAGGATTTGGATGCGCACCAGCTGCAACCAAACCAGCGATATGCGCCATATCTACCATTAAGTAAGCATTGCAGGCATCGGCTATATCTCTAAATTTTTTAAAATCTATTATTCTCGAATAAGCACTAGCTCCACAAACAATCATCTTTGGCTTTATTTTTAAAGCATCTTTATATAATTTCCCGTAGTCTATGTATTGAGTATCGTAATCTACATCATATGAAAAAAAATTAAAATATTTACCAGATATATTAAATTTTGATCCATGAGTTAAATGTCCGCCCGAAGAAAGAGCCATTCCTAACACTGTATCTTCAGGTTTTAAAAAAGCATAATAAACAGCAAGATTCGCTGAAGCACCAGAATGCGGTTGCACATTGGCATGTTCAGCTTTAAAAAGTTTACATGCTCTCTCCACAGCTAAATCTTCAACTTGATCCACAAACTCGCAGCCTCCGTAATAACGCCTTCTTGGATAACCCTCAGCATACTTATTAGTCAGAACAGACCCCATTGAAGCTAGGACAAAAGGCGAAGCAAAATTTTCGGAAGCAATAAGCTCAAGAGTATTTTGCTGCCTCAAGAGTTCTCTGCTCAAACACTCGCCAATTTCCGCATCATAACGTGAAACAAAATTTCCTATTTTTTTTAAATTGTACATAATAACCCTTCACAAATTTTATCTCAAACTTTTTATCTACAAACTTTATGTAAAAACTTCTATCAACTTTTTTATTTACAAATTTTATCTCAAAACTTTCATCAACTTTTCATTGTCACCTTTTTTTCTACTAAATCAGATTTTTCTTCATCTCGAGATTTTATTTCTATAACATCTTTAAATTCAATATTTCTTATATCATTACCATTTAACTTTATTTTTGCGCTTTCTTTTATTAAATTTACCTCTGTAATAAACCCCTCCCCAATACAAGTTAAAACAAAATCTCCAACTTTTGGTGCAGTTTTCAATGCCTTCTGATAAAAATCTTCTTCGTAGTTGAGACAACAACAAAGACGGCCACAACTTCCGGACACTTTGCTTGAGTTTAAAAGCATTCCCTGTTCTTTTACATTTTTTACTAAAACAGGTTGAAAATTATTTAAAAAGGTGGAACAGCAAAATGGTCGACCACAAATTCCAACCCCCCCCATAATTTTTGACTCTTCTCTTTTTCCGATTTGTTTTAGTTCTACCTTTGTTTTGAACGTTGAAGCAAGATCTTTCACTAAAATTCGAAAATCTACTCTATCATCCGCAGAAAAATAAAGCACTATTTTTCTTAAATTTAGTGTATATTCGCTAGTTATAGGTTTCATGGGAAGTTTATATTTTTTTATCTTTTTCTGAAAAATTTTAAAAGAGATTTTTGCCTTCTCTTGATTGTCTCTATATTTTTTTTTATCTTCTTCTGTAGCTATTCTTAAAATACTTTTTTCATAATTCTTTTGTTTATTAACTTTGTACTTGCACTGAATCTCATCCTCTACACATCTATCTTTACTAACTAAAGAAACAATTTTTCCTAATTCAATGCCTTTACTCGTGTGCACAACAACAAGCTGATCTGATTTGTATGTGCTCGAATCAGAACAACAAATACAAATTTTTTGTGAGGGCTTAAGTTTAACTTCAAAATACTTTTTCAATTGTTTAATACCTTTCGTCGACAGGTACTCAAGATTTTATAAAGGTTAGCACAAAACCAAGTTGCAACTATACTTTGAAATATATTTCGTTTACGGTAAGTAATTGCCTGATTTGTTAACGCAATAATCTTAATGGTATCAGAATTACTCACTGTATCGGAAAAACTCTGAACTTTATTTTCAAGATTTTGTTTTTTATCTGTATTTTTGTAAATTAAAATATTTTCAAAAAAACCTAAGATTTTATTCAATATTAAGTGTTCATTGTCTTTGTTTTCAAAACTTTGACTAACTAATTTTAATAACTCCCATTCATCGAAATTTAAAATCGAATTGAAAACTTTTTCACTAAAATCTTCATTAAACTTTTCAGTTCCAACACGTAAAATTCTATGAGATTTATAATTTAAAACACGAAAAATCTCCTCAAAATCACTTTTCTCTAAAAAAAACTTTGAACATCTAGAAGTAACAGTCTCAAGTAAATCAAAAGAACTCTTACAAAACAGAAAAAACAAACAATCTGAAACTGGTTCCTCTAAAACCTTTAAGACAGCGTTCTGAGCAGAATGAGTCATTTTGTGTGCGTGTAAAAAAATATAAATCTTTGAATCTGCTTCATTAGGTTTAACATGTATTTTAGCTTTTATTTTTCTTATTTCGTCTATACTAAAAACCAGTTTTGTGCCAGACATTTCTGGATAAATCACATCGGGATGTATACCCAATTCCACTTTTTTACATGCTTTGCACTTAAAACACGGCTTATTGTTTGAAGTACAAACCACTCTACAAGACACAATTTTAGCCAAATCATCTTGCCTTCTTTCTTCGTCAGAATAAATAAGAACAGCATGAGATAATTTCAAACTTTTTATCGCCGTTATCAATTCAATTGAATTTTTCGTCTTAAACAACACACAATCCTCTTTTTAACATTTCCTGAGCTCATTCTACCATCAAGACAATCTCGAAAGCAAAAAGCCAATATATGCCATGATATATGTTCAAAAAAATTAGAGCATTTAACAGACCTCCCACAAAACTATCTTTTTATACAGCCTGAATTTATAATTTGATCTTAAAATTTAATTTTGCAGAAAGTCTATTGATTATAGCTCTACTAGATATTTTAAAAACAAAAAAAATTGTAAGTAAAAAAACAACTGATAAAAAATATATTTTTTATCAGTATATTTTTTACTTTTTTGTAAATAATAGCTTTTGTAATAACAAAAGTTAAAACAAACAAAGGAAGGCTAAAAAATGA
>JAIRLJ010000051.1 GCA_031259495.1 Oscillospiraceae bacterium
TAATATCATGCTGTAATTTAACAAAAAATATTTACTATTATTCTTTACAAGATAGTCTATAATTTGAACTTAAAAAACCGCTTAAGCCAGGTGACATATATGGGTTTGGGGGGTTGGGGGTTGAGAGTTTCAATTCAACAATAATGATCTCAAAATCCTCTTATGGGAGTTGGTGGCTTTGTTTGTTAGGGCTAAAGTTATGTTAGATATAGTGTTCGAAGGGCAAACCAAATTCTTAATAAAACACTACTAAATATGCATAGCTAAAGATTTTTTTGTATGTACCGTCGTGACTGATTTAGCACCGAATATTACTCGTTTAATATTATTTAAATCTCTTTTAGTACCAATATTGTAAAATTTATTTTTTTCTAATAAGCTTTCGACGTTTTTATTTTGATTTATTCCAAGTTCTAGAGCTATATAAGCATTTGTTTTTAAGTTTTTTCTAAAGTTTTTTAATATTTTTTTATAAAACAACAGACCATCTTTCCCGCCATTGAGTGCAAGATAAGGTTCGTTTTGCACTTCTTTTTGCAAATTTGAAAAATCTCCACTTTTAATATAAGGAGGATTAGCTATTACTAGGTCGAAATCATTTTCCATAAAACTGTCTTTTAAAATATTAAATTTTATGAGCTCTACATTTTTTGTTTTATGTAGTATTAAATTTTTTTTCGCACATTTTATAGCAGAGTCTGATATTTCCAATCCTACTATTTTTGGATTTTTTAAAAGTTTTTCGAGCATTATAGAAATAATTCCGGTACCTACACAAAGCTCTAGAATCTTGACGTTATTTTTATTTTTAAGAAGTTCCACAGCGGTTTCAACAAGTACTTGTGTATCTTCTCGAGGTATTAGTACTTTTTTGTTAACAAAGAATTTTTTACCCATAAAGTACCAGTAGCCCAATATGTACTGCAACGGCTTGCCATTTGCTCTTTCGGAAATTAGTTTTAAAAAATTTTCTACTTCTTTTTGTTTTATTTTGTTTTTTCTTTTTAAAATAAAATCTTGGCGAGTTATATTAAAAAAAAACTCTAACATACTCATTACTTCGAAATTTGGTTCCGAGTTTGGAGTTTTTATAAGCTGCTTTTTTGCTTTAAGGTAAAGTTCTTCTAGTGTCATTTTATTCTAATTTATCTACAGTTTGTACGCCTATTGTTATTTCTTCTAATACATTTAGCAAAACATTTACAGTATCAAGAGAAGTAAACACGTTTACATTATTTTCTACAGCCGTCCGACGAATCATATAACCATCTTTTGTGCTTTTTGATATGTTTGTCAGAGTATTTATTATATAAGTAATATGTTGTTTTCTTATTGATTCTAAAATTTCATCGCTACCTTCACTTATTTTTTTCTTATATCTTGTTCTTATGCCACGCGATTTTAAAAAAAGTGAAGTGCCCCTAGTTGACTCTATATTAAATCCAAGATTATAAAAGCGTTTTACCAATGGTAGAGCTTTTTGTTTGTCTTCATCTGCAACTGTTACAAAAACAGTCCCATAGTTTTTAACTTTCATCGAGCTTGCTTTCAGAGATTTGTACAGAGCTCTATTTAAGCTTTTATCATAACCTATAGCCTCACCAGTAGATTTCATTTCAGGAGAAAGAAAAGCATCAAGACCCAAAATCTTTGAAAAAGAAAAAACTGGAGTTTTTACATACCAAGCCTTTTTTTCTTTCAACATTCCTCCAAATATTTTTTGTTCGAATAAAGATTTTCCAATACTTACTTTTGTAGCAATGTTTGCAAGATTTATGTTAGTTGCTTTAGATATAAAAGGTACTGTCCTACTAACCCTTGGATTTACTTCTATTGCAAAAATTTTTTCGTTTTTGTCTATTATAAATTGTACATTATAAGGCCCAATTATGCCGAGTTCTAGCCCTAATTTTACAACATATTCTAAAACTTTTTTTTTCATTTTTTGACTTATAGAAAAAGTTGGATAAACACTTATAGAATCGCCTGAATGTACCCCCGTTTTTTCTACGTGTTGCATTATGCCCGGAATAAAAACGTTCTTTGAATCACAGACAGCATCTACATCAAGTTCTTTTCCCTCTATGTATTTATCCACTAATATTGGTTTGTTTTTGCTTACCAAAAACGCACTTTCTAGATAATTAACTAGCTCTTCGTCATTTCTCACAATTCTCATTGCTCTACCGCCAAGCACAAAAGAAGGCCTAATTAAACAAGGATAACCCAGTCTGTTTGCAACTTTTTTGCCTTCTTCAACATGTTTAACGGTTTTTCCGTCAGGTTGTGGGATTTTGATTGATTTTAAACATTCTTCGAATTTTTTCCTATCTTCTGTTTTTTTTATACTCTCTGTGCTTGTACCTATTATTGGTGCACCAAGAGCTTTTATTTTTATACCAACATTTATAGAAGTCTGACCACCAAGAGTTATTAATACACCTTTCGGTTTTTCGAAATCTATAATATCCATTACATTTTCGACAGTTAACGGCTCAAAATAAAGTTTATTTGATACAAAATAATCTGTAGAAACTGTGCTAGGATTATTATTAACAACTATCGCTTCAAACCCAGCTTCTTGTATTGCGAGAACAGCATGAACTGTAGAATAATCAAATTCTATACCTTGTCCCACTCTTATTGGCCCTGAACCCAATATTACTATTTTTTCATTATCTGTTAATTTGGATTCATTTTCCTCTTCGTAACACGAATAAAAATAAGGAACATAAGATTTAAACTCACTGGCACATGTATCTATCATTTTATAAACAGGCCTAATTTTGTTTCTTGCTCGAAATTCGTATATTTGCTTATAATTTACTTCCCAGAGTTGTCCTATGAAATCGTCAGAAAAACCTAATCGTTTTGCAATTCTAAAAGTTTTTAAATTAAAAGGATCTTTTTTTAAAATTTTTTCAAAATCAACTATATTTTTAATTTTATCTATAAAAAATTTGTCTATACCAGTAAGTTCCGAAATTATTTCTACTTTCTCTTCACGTCTTAAAAGTTCAGCAATAATTAAGAGCCTTTCGTCGGTTTGAACTTTTATTTTTTTTATTAGTTCTTTTCTTGAATTTAAAGAAAGTTTTAAAGACCACAAATGACTCAAACCTAATTCCAGGCTTCTTATAGCCTTAAGCAGGCTTTCTTCAAAAGTTCTACCTATTGCCATTGCTTCACCAGTCGATTTCATCTGCGTGCCTAGCACCCTCGAAGCCCCTTCGAATTTGTCAAACGGAAATCTTGGGATTTTTGTTACTATATAGTCAAGTGTGGGTTCAAAACACGCTGGTGTATTTGCAAGTTTTATTTCATCTAGAGTCATGCCAACAGAAATTAATGCAGAAACCTTGGCAATCGGATAACCGCTTGCTTTCGATGCCAAAGCAGAAGATCGAGAAACACGAGGATTTACTTCTATTACGTAGTAATTGTTAGAAAAAGGATCAAGCGCAAATTGTATATTACACCCACCTTGAATTTTTAACTCTCTTATTATTTTTAAACTTGCATTACGCAACATATGAAAATCTTTATTTGTTAAAGTTTGACTAGGACAAATTACAATGGAATCACCAGTATGAATTCCTACGGGGTCCAAATTTTCCATATTGCAAACTGTTAAAGCTGTATCATTTGAATCTCTTATAACTTCGTACTCTATTTCTTTATAACCATTCATGGATTTTTCTATAAGTGCTTGACGCATTTTAGAAGCATCTAACGCGCGAGAAATTAAACTTGCTAACTCTTCTTTATTATTAGCAAATCCACCACCAGTTCCACCTAAAGTAAATGCCGGGCGTACCACAACAGGATAGCCTATTTTTTTTGCTAGTTTAAAAGCTTCTTCATCTGAAGTTGCCACACCAGATTCTATTGAAGGCTCACTTATTTTTTTACATAAAGCTTTGAATTTTTCTCTATTTTCAGCAAGGTTTATCGATTTTGCAGTCGTACCCAAAAGCTCACATTCACATTCTTCTAAAATGCCCTTTTGTTCAAGTGCTAGTGCTAGGTTAAGTGCTGTTTGCCCACCGAGTGTTGGAAGTATAGCGTCCGGGCGTTCTTTTCTTATAATTTTAGCTACATATTCAAGATTTAAGGGTTCCATATAAACTATATTAGCTACGCTTTTATCTGTCATAATTGTGGCTGGATTTGAATTGACAAGACAAATTTCATATCCTAATTTTTTTAATGCAAGGCACCCTTGTGTGCCAGAATAATCAAATTCAGCCGCTTGCCCTATCACAATTGGGCCTGAGCCGATTACCAATATTTTTTTTATATCTGTACGTTTTGGCATTTAAAAAATCTCTCAGTTTTTTATATTGTTGTTTAAAAGTTTTTCTAAACCAATTTTTAATCTTTTGAACGACTCATTTTTACCAAGTAAAACTAAAATTTCTGGTGCACCACCAGGAGTTATGTTTGTACCGGAAACAGCTATTCGTATTGGCCACAAAAACTTACCGTTTTTTACTTTTAATTTTTTTGCAGTTTTTAATAAAATGCTCTTTAAAGTTTCGAGGTCCCAATTTTTTATTTTTTCAAGTTCTTCAATTCCTACTTTTAGCATTTTTTTTGAACTTTTAATATCTGATTTACTTTTTTTATTTTCAAAAAGTGAGATTTCATATTCAGGTAATCTTTTCAAAAAAGAAAGCATATCAGGAATAGATTTTAATATTGTTATGCGAGGTTTTAGCACTGCCGAAAGAATTTTTGCTTTTTCTGTTAATTTTTTGTCTTTAAAAATATGACTTTCTCTAAAAAAATCTTTTAAAAAAGGAAAACAAATTTTTATGAAGTTTTTGTCAGATTTTAGTTTAAGATGTTCTGAATTTATCCAATTCAATTTTTCATAAGCAAAAATAGACGGACTCTTATTTATTCTTTCTGTAGAAAAAAGTTTTATGAGCTCATCTAGAGAAAAAATTTCGCGTGTACAGTCAGGAGACCAACCGAGTAAAGCAATATAATTTATAATTGCTTCAGGTAAATATCCGATATGTTTTAGCTCTTTAAAACTTATAGCACCATGTCTTTTTGAAAATTTTGAAACACTTCCATTTTCATTTTGCCCCATTATAAGACCTACGTGTACATATAAAGGAGCAATCCAACCAAAAGCTTCGTAGAGTAGAACGTATTTTGGCATAGAAGACAAATATTCACTACCACGAATTACATGAGTTATATTCATATCGTGATCGTCTACAACATTTGCAAAATTGTATGTAGGATATCCGTCACGTTTTATTAGAACCTGATCTTCCAGTTCTTTATTTTCAACAGATATACTGCCAAAAACACAGTCACTAAAATTCGTAGTCCCACTAAGTGGCATTTTTTGTCTTATTGCAAACGGTACTTTTTTTATTAATAGCTTATCAACTTCATTTTTTGTAAGATTACGGCATTTATCTTTGGCGAAGAATTTTTCATGTTTGTTTTGTTTATTTTCTTGTTCGTTACAAAAACAGTAATAAGCCTTATTATTTTTTATAAGTTTATCAGCGCAAATTTTGTATTTTTCTAGACGTTCACTCTGAATATACGGTGCAAACTTACCACCGATGTCTGGGCCCTCATCATAAACTAATTTTGTTTCTTTTAAAGTTTCATATATTAATTCAATAGCGCCCTTAATTTTTCTATTTTTGTCTGTATCTTCTATTCTTAAAACAAATTTCCCATTTGAATGTTTGGCTATTAAAAAAGCATACAAGGCCGTTCTTAAATTACCAACATGCATAAAACCTGTTGGGCTCGGTGCGAAACGAGTTCTTATTTCTTCTTTTGCTGTTTTCAATGTTAGCTCCAAATTGGCGACATTTCTCGTAATTCGCTAACCACCCTAACAAGATGTTCTAAGATATAATCGACATCTTCTTCAGTATTATCTTCCGAAAATGTTAATCTTAGTGAGCCATGTGCTACTTCGTGAGTAAGGCCTAGACTTAACAAAACATGACTTGGTTCTAAAGAACCAGAAGTACAAGCAGATCCAGAAGAAGCCGCTATACCAACATTATCTAACCTTAAAAGCAAGGCTTCTCCTTCTATTCCGTTAAAACACATATTAACATTTCCAGGCAAGCGTTTTTCTCTACTGCCATTTAGGATTGTTTTGTCTATTTTCAAAGCTTTTTGCAAAAACCTTTCTCGAAGCGCTTCCACTTTTTTATTTTTTTCTTCAATATTCTTCTGACATTCTTCCAATGCAACACTGAAACCAACGATATTTGCGACATTTTCGGTGCCTGCTCGTTTATTTCTTTCTTGAGTTCCACCTTCTATTAAGTTTTCTATTTCTATGTTCTGTTTTATATACAAAAGTCCTATACCTTTTGGACCGTTTATTTTATGTGCCGAAAGCGAGAGCAAATCTATATCGCGATTTTTTAAATCAAATCTTATACTTTTAGCTGCTTGAACAGCATCTGTATGGAATAAAACTTTATTTTTTCTACAAATTTTTCCTATCTCTTCTATGGGTTGTATGGTACCTATTTCGTTGTTTGCATACATTATGGTTACTAAAGCAGTATCATCACGAATGGCTTTTTCTAATTCGTCTACCCTTACAAGACCATCTCTGTGAACATCAAGATATGTCACTTCAAAGCCATCTCTTTCAAACTTTTGTACAGTATGTAAAACTGCATGATGCTCAAAAGCGGAAGTTATGATATGTTTTTTATTTTTTGTCTTCATTAAATTGCAAATGCCTTTTATAGCCCAATTGTCTGATTCGCTTCCTCCTGAAGTGAAAAAAATTTCCCTCGGATGTGATGTGTTTAATATATTGGAAATCTTTTCTCTCGAAAGTTCAATTGCTCTTTTTGCATTTCTTCCTTTTTTATAAAGACTTGAAGCATTACCAAACTCTTCTTTAAGAAAAGGCATCATGCTTGAAAGAACTAAATCACTAATCTTGGTTGTTGCAGCATTATCACAATAAATAGATTTTTTCATAATTCACCTCAATTTTTTAGCTTGTGTCGTAGCCAAAACATCACATCTTTCATTTTCAGGAAGTCCGCTGTGACCCTTTACCCAAAAAAAGACCACATCGTGAATACTCAAAAGTTCGAGTAATTTCTTCCAAAGATCTATATTTAAGGCTTTTTCACCATTTGATTTTTTCCAATTTTTTTCCTGCCAAGTTCTTACCCACCCCTTACTAACAGCGTCACACACGTATTTAGAATCACTATACACTTCTGCCACACAGGGATATTTGAGTTCTTGCAAAGCCATTATAACAGCCATTAGTTCCATGCGGTTGTTCGTCGTATTTTTTTCAGCACCGAATATTTCCCTTTCTACTCCACAGCACTTTAAGACTGCTCCCCAACCACCAGGACCTGGGTTGCCAAGACACGCACCATCTGTAAAAATCTTCACTTTTTTTCTTGTGAAAATACTAGGCATCCTCTTCTTTTGAAATTCTGCAAAATAATATATAAAAATTCATTAGAGAATTCTTATTATTAATAACTTCCAAGTAGCTACCAGCGGCCATTATATCATTTAGAAGCATATTCACACTAGTACGCATGTTGAATTAAAATAAAAAACGTCGAAATTGAATTATATGGTAATTCTTAATTTTTTAAATTGACTATTAAATTTGTATTTTCTTGAAAAATCAATTATTCTAGGCATTGTAACGGAGATTTAATTTTACTCAGGTTTTTTATCGCGTGCTAGTTGATGTCTGATTTTTATTTTTTTTGTCTGGTTTTGTCAGAAAAGAGGAAAATTAAGCTAGTTATCATTAGCCGGTGTATACAAAACAGTTTAAGTTTTTAAGGTTTTAGTAATCGATAACATGGGAGATTACCCGAGTGGCCAAAGGGGGCAGACTGTAAATCTGTTGCTTCTAGCTTCGAAGGTTCGAATCCTTCATCTCCCACCGTACGTTTTTCTAAACCCCATAAACAAGCCAAAGGCCTCGTATTTACGGGGTTTTTTGATACTTTAGTCAAAGACCAGATTGGGGGTGGAAATAGCCAAGTTAGTTCCATCCGACATCACGTAAGTGGCAAGAAATCTGGTTGTGTTACAACTCACTTGATAAATTTTAAACACAAAAAGAACAAAAATGGTTAAAAGAAATTTTGGGCGAAAATAAGAAAACTTCCGAGTAAAAAATTCAAACGTCTTATTATTGGACCAGATGCAATTAGACATAATATACCACACAAATTCACAAATAAAATGGAAGCCGAGTCGTATGGTTAGCGAAAGAAGGAAACCTGATATAAACAGAAAAGTGAACGCCGCAAAATTCGAGATCTAAGGAACAAACTGTTTTGTCTTTTCATGTCTCTTTTTCTAAGAATTTACAAAGATTTTATAACTTTCTCAAGTTTATTTGTTAAAAACTTATAATCGTAATCTCTAGCACCGCGAGCTGCCCCTTGACGCATTTTTTCTTTTTCTTCTTCTGAAGATTTTCGTATTTTTTCTATAGTTTTCTGCAGATCCTCCGGGCTACTAGAATCAGAAGTCATACCACAGCTATAGTGTTTCAAAAGATCATAATTAACCTTCAAATTTGAAACTATAGGTTTTTCGCTGGCCATATAATCAAAAAACTTATTTAAACTCGAACCAAATCTTGTAATAGAAGTCTGTTTTACAATTATGATATTTATATCAGAGTTTGACAATACAAATGGTATACAATCTCTTGATATATGTCCTTTAAACAATACGTTATTTATATTTTCGTCTTGACATCGCTTAATAAGTTTTGATTTTTCACTACCTTCTCCATAAATTAAAAAACGAATGTCCTTATATACAGTCTTTATTTTCTTAGCAAGTTCAAGCAAAATATCAAGATTGTTGACTTCTCTAATAGAGCCGGTATAAATAATCTTAAACGTATTTTTTTCTAACAAATCTTTATCTTTGATTTTCTTTGTTATTTTTTTTTCTTCAAATTCTTCGATATCTACGCCATTATTTATGTGATAAATTTTATTACTATCTATTTTGATTTTGCGTTCTTTTAGATAATTTTTTGCGCCTTTCATGGTAAAAATTAAACTGTTTGATCTTTTATAGACCCATTTTTCTAGAGCATACAAAATTTGTATAAAAGGATGCCTTGGTGAATAGTTTTTATAACAAACTATAGACTCTGGCCATAGATCACGCACTTCAGTTATTATTGGCACTCTAAGTTTTGTTGCTAAAAAGATTGAAGCAACGGCTATAAAAAGTGATGGACTCGAAGTATATATTACATCTGGTTTTTTAAAAACTTTTATCCCCTTTTTTAAAAAAAAATGAGGTAGTTTTACTGCAAAACCGATCATATTTTTTATTCTTGAAAAACCGTTATTTTCATAATCTGAAGCTTTTAAAAAAGTATACTCCACATCGTCAAAGAACATTTCTTTATACGAAATTTTTTCAGTTTTTTTAATTAAATTTATATTAGAGTTATGTATTTTGCTTGAAGTAAAAATTTTGACGTTATAGCCCTTTCTTTTAAGATACTTTGAAAAATAAAAATGACGATTAAGTCCACCAAATTTTGGCGGAATTGCGTATTGATTGATTATCCAAATATTTCTTTTCAACCCCGAAAACTCCTATCGAACATTTGTAGAACATATTCTATATCGTTTTCTGTTAAAAGCGTATGAAGTGGAAAAGTTATTTCGTTTTTATACACATTAAAAGCATTAGAATAATTTTTTATATTAAATCCTAAATTTTTGTAAGCTGTAAACATAGGTAATGGCTTGTAATGTACGTTCATAGAAACACCAAGTTTTGCCATCTTTTCTATAAGAGCATTTCTAAAAATTTCACTCTTTCCAATTAAATTTACAAGATACAGATGTCCACTAGATATAAAGTTTTTAGAAAAATGAGTAAAGACTTTTACATTAAATTTTTCTAGAAAATTATCATATTTTTTTATAATTTTTTTTCTTTTTTCCAAAGTTTTTTCATATCTTTCTAGTTGCGATAAACCTATTGCTGCAGAAACATCTGTCATATTACATTTGTAACCAAAATTTTCTATATCATATTCCCAATTGTCAGAATTAGCTTTAGCTAGAGCATCTTTCGATTGTCCGTGTAAAGAAAGAAGCATAAGATCTCTATAAAGCTCTTTGCTATTAAGTTTAGGTGTTTGGCGCCAGGTTAAGGCCCCACCCTCTGCAGTAGTAATATTTTTAACCGCGTGAAATGAAAAAGCCGTAAAGTCGGCAACATTTCCGCTTTTTTTCCATGTAGAATTTTTTAGACATAAGCTCGCCCCGAAAGAATGTGCTGCGTCAGCTATTACTAATATCCTGCCGAATGCTTTCTGTCGCTCATTTTTCGGAGTAAATAAATATTTTTTATTTTTTACAATCTTTAGCAGTTTGTCATAGTCACACATTCGTCCTGCTATATCAACTGCTATTATTGCTTTGGTTTTTCGTGTAATAGAATTTTCTAAACTTTCTAAATTCATGTAAAAAGAATCTTTAGCAGTATCGATTAGTACAGGTGTTGCACCTACGTGTTTTATAACACTACAAGATGCTGTGTATGTATACGCTGAAGTAATAACCTCATCTCCAGGGCCAATATCTAAAATCCGGAGACACATTTCCAACGCTGCTGTAGCCGAATTTAAACAAACAGCACTTTTTGTTTTTACATACTCTGCTATTTTTTTTTCAAATAGTTTTACTTTTTTGCCAGTTGTTATCCAACCAGATCTGAGTACTTCCTCCACTGAAAGAATTTCCTTATCAGTAATATCTGGAAGAAAAAAAGCTACTTTTGTGTTTATAAAAAAAATACCTCCATTCTTAAAATTCAGAATTCTACAACTTTCGTTGCAATAGTCTCTACAAATTCTCTGTCATGAGACGAAAAAACAATATTCCCTTTAAATTTTTCAAGACCTTTGTTAAGAGCAGTTATAGCTTCAAGATCAAGATGATTTGTAGGTTGGTCTAATAGTAAAACGTTAGCTTCGAAAAGCATCATACGAGAAAACAGACATCGAACTTTTTCTCCACCAGATAAAACTTTAATTTTTTTAAAAACATCATTACTAGAAAAAAGCATCCTACCTAAAAGAGTTCTCAAATATGTTTCGGTTTTGTCTTCTTTTGTATATTGGCGCATCCAATCTAAAATAGTAAGATCTGCCTCTTTAAAAAGCATCGTGCTATCTTTTGGAAAGTATGATTTGCTTGTGCTAATTCCCCATTTGATTTTTCCAGAGTCTGGCCTTATTTTCCCCATGAGAATTTCAAAAAGCACCGTAACAGCAAGTTCATTTTTGCTTTTAAAAGCAACTTTTTCACCTTTGCCTAAAGTTAGAGAAAAATTATCAAATATTTTCTTTTTATTTATGATTTTTGAAATCTTTTTTACTGTTAATATATCGTCTCCAGCTTCTCGATCCATGCCAAAAGAAATAAAGGGATATTTTCTACTTGATGCCGGCATTTCATCTACTGTTAGTTTTTCAAACAATCGTTTTCTGGACGTTGCTTGTTTTGATTTTGATTTATTTGCGGAAAATCTTTGAATAAAATTTTGAAGATCTTTAATTTTTTCTTCTCGTTTTTTGTTTTGTTGCTTTAGTGTACGTTGTATCAAAATACTTGATTCATACCAAAATTGATAGTTTCCGACATACATTTTTATTTTTTTATAATCTATATCGATTGTGTGTGTACAGACTTGATTTAAAAAATGTCTATCATGCGAAACAACTATAACAGTACCACCGTAATTTGTTAAAAACTCTTCAAGCCAATCAACTGCTTTTACATCAAGATGATTAGTCGGTTCATCCATAAGGAGAATATCTGGATTACCGAAAAGCGCTTGAGCTAATAAAACTTTAACTTTTTCAGCACTATTAATATCTGAAATCTTTTTATTTATCATAGCTTCAGAGAGCCCAAGCCCTTTGAGCAATTTTCCAGCTTCTGCCTCAATTTCCCAGCCACCAAGTTCAGCAAATCTTGCTTCGAGTTCAGCTGCTAAAATTCCATCTTCATCAGAAAAATTCTCGCGAGTGTAAACTTCTTCTTTTTGTTTGGAAACATTATAAAGCTCTTTGTTTCCAACAATAATAGCGTCAAGTACTGAAAAATTGTTGAAAGCATAATGGTCTTGTTTCAGAATGGACATACGTAGCCCTTTTTCTAACGCTATTTCCCCTGTGCTTGGTTCTATTTCAGAAGAAAGCATTTTTAAAAATGTAGATTTTCCAGCACCATTCGCACCAATAACACCATAACAATTACCTGCTGTAAACTTTAAGTTAACATCCTCAAAAAGAGTTCTCTCACCAAAACTTAAACTCAAATCGCTAATCGTTATCATTAATTTTCTACCTTAATTTTTTGTACACAAAACCTACCAAAACTATTTCTTTTAAATATTCTATCGAAGCAATCGCTATCAATCGCTATATTGTAAAAACTCAACAAATAACACATCTAAGTGTGTAAAATGCCCACATCAAAACAACATGTAATTTCAACTACAGTTTATATTCATTCCCAGTCTTTGAAAGCCTGAAATAGAGAGCGTGTCTTACGCTTCTTAAACCCTGAATCTTCAGAATAATAGACAAGAACTGTTTCCTCACCGATCACTTCTACATCTTTCCAAGGAACCACAATATCGTCTTCCTTACCCAAAAGCCCCCAAAATTTAAGTCTTCCGTAGATGATTATTGCTGCAAGTTGACCTTTTTGCAAATCTATTTCTATATCTGAAATATATCCTATCTTACTTCCATCTGTTATATTAATAACTTCTTTGCGCCTAATATCATTTATTCTACAATACATCTCTCACCAAACCTTCAAAATACTTGTTTGACATAAAATCTATATCTAAATAGAATTGATTAACTTCTTGCTGTCTTAAATAGGAAAATTTGTCTTAATGCAAAAATATACTACAAAAAGATATTTTCAGTCCCCGTCAACAGGGCTTTCTTCAGAACAAGTTAAGAAAAGAATTGAAGAAAATCTTCAGAATATAAAAGATGTAGTACCGACAAAGACGATATCCCAAATTTTGAAAGAAAATTTTTTGACTTTATTTAACATAATAAACTTTATTTTAGCTTTCATGATTATTATAGTAGGTGGATCTTACAAAAACATACTATTCATGGGAGTAGTCTTATGCAACACAACTATAGGTGTATTGCAGGAATTGCGTGCAAAAAAAGCCGTTGATGATTTATCTTTGCTATCAATGGCTAAATCTAAAGTTATTAGAAACTCGAAAAAAGAAGAGATAGATGTTAGTAGTATAGTACTAGATGATATTTTGTTATTGGAAGCAGGAGATCAAGTACCAACAGATTGCATTGTATGTGAAGGTATATGTGAAGCTAATGAATCACTGATTACTGGTGAATCAAACTCTATATTTAAAAAAAATTCAGATTTTCTTTTATCTGGGAGTTATCTTGTTAGTGGAACTTGTAAGGCAAAAGTCGAAAATATCGGGGAAGAAAATTATATATCAAAAATTTCGAAAGATGCCAAAAAAATAGAAAATAAAACAAATTCAGAAATTTCAAAAGCTTTTAGAAAAATAATATTTTTAATATCATTTTTAATAATCCCAATTGGTATCTTTCTATTTTTTAAACAAATAAACCTGCCAAAAAATACTTTGGTAAATGCAACAGAAAAAACTGTTGGCGCACTTATTGGAATGGTCCCAGAAGGCTTAGTGCTTTTAACTAGCACTGTTTTAGCTGTTGGTGTTTTACGTCTTTCTAGAAAGAAAGTTTTAGTTCAGGATTTGTACTGTATAGAGACGCTAGCACGTGTAGATACACTTTGCCTAGATAAAACTGGAACAATAACAGAAGGAAGCATGGAAGTCGTTAAAATAATAGAAGCTCCTGGGCAAACTGAAGAAGATTTAAGAACTAACCTTGAGATTTTATCTTCAAATCTAGAAGATAAAAATCCCACTATCATCGCAATAAAATCAAGTTTTCCTGCTACGAAAAAAAATGAAAACACAAAAATCGCACCCTTTTCTTCAGAAAAAAAGTGGTCAGGTCTTTATAACAAAAATGTAGGTTCTATAGTCTTAGGCGCACCTGAATTTGTATTAAAAAAAGATTTTCAAAAATTTAAAAGTCAAATAGAAAAATACATTTTAAAAAACAGAGTCTTAGTTGTGGCGAAATCTTCTCAAGACTTTACAGTAAATAATGATTCTTTTTCTTTACCGGAAGATTTAAAAACAATCGGATTTGTTTTGCTTAAAGATAAAGTTAGAACAAACGCAAAAAAAACCCTAGAGTACTTTAAAGAACAAGGTGTAGATTTAAAAATAATATCCGGAGATAATGTGAAAACTATAGAAAATATAGCGGGAGCTGTCGGATTTGAAGTTACTAAATCAATAGATATGACAACAGTTTCTAGTAAAAGAAAACTAAAAGAAGCTGCAATAAACTGTAATATTTTTGGAAGAGTCTCTCCTTTACAAAAAAAACAACTAGTAATCGCTTTGAAAGAAAAAAAGCGAACAGTTGCTATGACTGGTGACGGGGTCAATGATGTATTAGCTTTGAAAGAATCAGATTGTAGTATAGCAATGGCATCTGGAAGTGAAGCTGCTAGGAATATTTCGAAACTTGTTTTATTAAAATCAGATTTTTCAGCTATGCCTCAGATAGTAAATGAGGGAAGGCGCAGTGTGAATAATATTCAACGTTCTTCGAGCTTATTCTTAGTTAAAACTATCTATTCTCTTCTATTGGGAATTATATTTTTGTTTTTAAAAACTCCGTATCCTTTTGTGCCTATTCAAATGACCTTAATAACTTCGCTTACCATAGGTATACCTTCATTTTTTCTAGCTCTCGAACCAAACAAAGAAAAAATAAAAGGAAAGTTTCTTTTAAATACAGTTGGAAAAGCTTTGCCTGGGGCTGTAACTGTCGTTATAAATATTTTTATTTTGAGCTTACTGTCTTACTATTTTTCGCTTGAATATCAAACTACTTCAACTATATCTGCTATTTTAACTGGTTTTGTTGGTTTTTTAGTACTTTTCAAAGTTTGTTTGCCATTTAATAATCTTAGAAAAATTTTATTTTTGTCTACAACAATTTGTTTTTTACTAATATTTATTTTTAATAAAACAAACAACCTATTCAATCTAGAAAATTTAAATCTTGTTGAAATAGTATTAACTATAACTTTAGCGACAGTGTGTTTTTTAATTTTTAAAGGCATAATAGATACTTTTGATTTTTTAGTTAAGAAAAAAATTATATTTGGCGTAGATTCATAAGTTAATTAAAATTGTGCGCCATACGTTATAGAAAAAAATAACATTTTATTGTTCCAATTTTTTTTATATAAGCTTTGTTCTTTAATAGGAAATTCAAAGGGAAAAATTCAAATAAAATTAAGAAATTAAGAAAAAACTCAGAATTTGGAAAAAATCGCAGGATCACAGAGTAGTAAAGATGGTAGAAGGAGCTAAAAATTGTTTTTTGGAAATCATCCGGGTGATACGAGGACGGGAATGCACCTTGTGATAAAAACAAGGTATGACTAGTAATCCAGTTTCTTAAAGAAATACGTTAAAATTGTTAGGTGTTTAGAAACACATATTTTAATTTTTAAAGTAAACAAAAAATACAAAAATTTTTATGTAAATATCAAAATAAATGCTTTACTCATGTATCTATTGAAAATCTGAAAAGAAACTTCATAGCTTTATAAATTTATTCATATTTATTTAGCACTTATGTGGAGGTGTTTTGAGTGAAATTTGCAAAAAAAATTGTTATCGTTTTTTTACTAATAAGTTTAATTTTTATATCAACTGTTGTTGTTTGGGCACAAGAACAAGAACAGTTAACGAGTCTCGAAGAAATAAGTGTACCATCAGCAATTTTGATAGAAGCTAGTCAAGGCAAAATTTTGTTCGAAAAAAATTCTCATGAAAAGAGGCCTGGCGCTTCACTTACTACAATAATGACAATGTTAATTGTTATGGAAGAAATAGAAAGTGGAAAATTAAGTTTTGATGATATTTTAACAGCGCAAGATGATGTAGCTTCAATAACAGGGTCACATGTTTGGATAAAGTCAGGTGAAAATATAACGTTGTTAGACGCTTTAAAATCTGTAGCTATGATTTCGGCTAGTGATGCTGCTATAGTAATCGCGGACAAGATTTCCGGTTCTCAAGGAGCTTTTGTGTCCAGAATGCAAACTAGAGCTGGGGAACTTGGCATGTTTGATACGGTATTTAAAAATTGCAATGGCACAGAGCAAGAAGGAAATGTCACAAGTGCATACGATATTGCTTTGATGTCGCGCGAAATTTCTAAATATCCGGAGATTTCTGATTTTACTTCTACTTGGATGGACAGTATAAGAAACGGAAAAACCCAAATAGTAAATACAAACAAATTATTGAAAAGTTTCAATGGAACTACCGGACTTAAAACAGGTACAACATTACAGGCTGGTTCGTGTATTTCCGCAACAGCTTCTAGAGAAGATCTTTCTTTGATTGCTGTGGTACTTGGTTGCAAAACCGGAGTAGAACGTTTCGAAAATACAACAAAAATCTTAGATTTTGGTTTTACAAATTTTACAACTGTAGAACCTCAACCTCCGAGTCAAGGTCTTAATTCTGTTAAAATTTTGGGTGGAGTTACATCTTCAGTTGATGTTAAGTTAAAAAGCGGTGTAGAAATTTTAGTTCGAAAAGGAAAAGAAAAATTAATAAAATCTAAAATTGAAATGTTACCAGAAGTTCAGGCACCAGTTAGACCTGGTCAACGTATTGGTAAAGTTTCTTATGAATTAGAAGGTGAAGTTCTGTTGGAGTGCCCTATAGAAATTTCAAAGTCAGTTGACAGATTAAACTTTTTTTCTTCTTTTACTTTGTTATTAAGAAACTTGCTTACTATGTAGTAGATGTGTAATAAAAATGTGTAACAAATATATTTTGGTAAAACGGAGGAAAATATTTTGGAAAAAAACTTAAGTATTAATTCTTTATTAGATACCACAAAGACTATAGCTGCAGAAATTTTTAATGAAAAAATATATCCTTGGGAGATTTTACCTTATATTTCTTCGTTCATAAAAAAGCTTGGTACAGTTTTGCCGAAAAAGAAATACATTTTGTATAAGAAAGATGTTTGGATAGCAAACAACGCTAAAATTTGCAGTAATGCCACTATAGTTGGTCCTGCTATTATTGATGCTGATTCTGAAATTCGAAATTGTGCTCATATTAGAAAAAACGTGATAATAGGTAAAAATTGTGTTATTGGAAATTCTACAGAGATAAAAAATTCTATACTTTTTGATGAAGTCCAAGCTCCACATTTTAATTATATAGGTGATTCTATTTTGGGTTTCAAAGCTCATCTTGGTGCTGGTGCAATACTTTCTAATGTTAAATCAGATAAATCAGCTATAGCGATAAAATCAAAAGAAAATATTAGTACAGAATTAAGAAAATTCGGATCAATAATTGCAGATTTTGTGGAAATAGGATGTAATAGTGTTATAAATCCTGGTGTAATTGTGTCAAGATACTCAAATGTATATCCCCTAAGTTCAGTAAGAGGTGTAGTTCCAAAAGAGCGTATTTTTAAAGGTCAAAATAACATAGTAAAAAAGTACAAAAAAATCTCCAACAAATTTAAAATTGATGGGCAAGTATTTTAAATAAAACACCTAAAATTCGCGTATATTTTCTAATTTTGATTCCTGAATCTACCTGGCTTAAGCAGCTTTTTAATTTAAATTGTAGACGGTCTCGTAAAAAAATAGTATTTGATGTTTTTCGCTTGATTCTTTCTATTTTATGTTTTGAACTAATTGCACTGCTAGTCTCGATTTTTAGTTTAATTGAACGAATGGAATTGTATATGAAAAAATAAATAATCAAATAAAATTTATTTTTTTATGAATTAAAAAGCTGATTTCTAGTTTTGAAATTCCATTGTAAAAATTGTTTTTACAATTTACAATGTGGTCTGAGTTAATTTGTTATATTGATTTTTTTCAATTTGTTTTGCTAGAATGAAAGTCGGCGATGGCGGAATTTATCAAGTAATTTTTGAAGATGATATTGGTCCGCTGGTTTTTGTTATTTTTACAAAATCTTTTGTTTTTATGAAAATTTTGGTTATTATGTTTTGTGTTTATTGTATTTAATTGAAAAATTTTAGGAGGAAAATGTAAGTGGCAAAGGAAAAATTTAATAGGACGAAAACTCATGTTAATATTGGTACTATTGGTCATGTTGATCACGGAAAGACTACTCTTACTGCAGCTATTACTAAGGTTTTGAGTTTGCAAGGAGCTGCTTTATTTAAAGATTATAAGGAGATTGATGCTGCTCCTGAAGAAAGGGAGCGTGGTGTTACTATCAATACTGCTCATGTGGAATATGAAACTAGCGACCGCCATTATGCACATGTAGACTGTCCCGGTCATGCTGATTATGTAAAAAATATGATTACTGGTGCGGCTCAGATGGATGGTTCCATACTTGTGGTTTCCGCAGCAGATGGTCCTATGCCTCAAACTCGGGAGCACATTCTCCTTTCAAGACAGGTTGGAGTACCTCATATCGTGGTTTTTATGAATAAAGCTGACCAGGTTGATGATGACGACTTGCTTGATTTGGTTGAAGAGGATATTCGCGATCTTCTTAAAGAATACGGCTTTCCGGGGGACAAAACCCCTATTATAAAAGGATCTGCTTTGAAAGCCCTTAAATCTGAAGCAAAGGATGTCAATGCTTCTGAATACAAACCTATTCATGACCTAATGAAGGCAGTGGATACTTTTATTCCAACTCCGGAAAGAAGCACCGATCAACCATTTTTGATGCCTATAGAAAATGTCCTGACGATTACAGGTCGCGGAACTGTTGCTACCGGTCGTGTGGAACGTGGACATGTCAAAATTTCTGAAGAAGTTGAGATAGTTGGACTTAGGCATGAAAAAAAGAAGTCTGTTGTTACAGGCGTTGAAATGTTTCATAAAACTCTTGAATCCGCAGAAGCTGGTGATAATGCTGGTATTTTGTTGCGTGGCATTCAGCGCGAAGATATTGAACGAGGTCAAGTTATAGCGAAACCCGGTACAATTCATCCGCGTACTAAGTTTGAGGCACAGGTCTATGTTCTAACCAAAGAAGAAGGCGGCAGGCATACTGCTTTTTTTAGTAATTATAAGCCACAGTTTTACTTTAGGACTACTGATGTTACTGGAGTTATTACTCTTCCGAAAGGCACGGAAATGTGTATGCCAGGAGATAACGTTGATATAAAAGTTGAGCTTATTACGCCTATTGCTATCGAAGAAGGTTTGCGTTTTGCTATCCGTGAGGGCGGACGTACCGTCGGGTCGGGTGTTGTTGTTAAGGTTACTGCTTAAATTTTGAAGTTTTTGGCTTGTGTTTTTTTGGTTACTTGTTGTGTGTATTTGTAGACAGTAGAAGTTTTTGGTGTTGTTTTTGCGGAGGCTTCTGCTGTTGGTTTTGTTTTGTGTTGTAGTGTTTAATTTTATCGTTTTTAGTGTTTGTATAGTTGTACGATTTGTATAAATATGGACGTTTAGCTCAGCTGGTAGAGCATTTGCTTGACGTGCAAAGGGTCAGCGGTTCGAGTCCGTTAACGTCCACCAGATTAAGAGAAAATTGTGGATTTTAAAAAATATATTTTATTATCCACCTACAAAACCAACTCTTTTTTTCTTTTTTCTCTAAACTAACTTTTTTCTCCATCTTCCCCCTCTTCTTCCCCTCTCTTCTTTTTAGCCCAAACAAAGTACCACCAACCAACGCCACTAGCAGCAAGTAACGGTAGCAGTATGCTGAGTGTTA
>JAIRLJ010000043.1 GCA_031259495.1 Oscillospiraceae bacterium
TAATATCATGCTGTAATTTAACAAAAAATATTTACTATTATTCTTTACAAGATAGTCTATAATTTGAACTTAAAAAACCGCTTAAGCCAGGTGACATATATGGGTTTGGGGGGTTGGGGATTTGAAAGTTTCGATTAAAAATACCAGGGGACATCGTTGTTAGGAACTTAGAGATGCAGGATTTTATCACTAAAAAATTGATTTTTGCATATCTTAAGTAAAGTTACAATTTTGTAATACAAAACTCCTAATTAATATAGTATTAAAAATTTTGTAAATTTTATTGTTAAAATTAGAATTTATATCTAATTTTTTTACCTATTTTGTATATTATTTTGTAACTTCTTTACAATTTTAAAATAAATAAGCTTGATATGTTTTCAAAATATTAATAGAATAATTTCAATATGTAATACTTTTTATTAGTACTGCTTATTCTAATTCATGTTTAATTTTCTAATAAATAAAGAAGGACTGCTGTTGTTTAAGATTATAAAAAGCAAAAAATTTAAGAGAATTGTATCATTGACTACAGGAATATCAATTTTTTTTCTTTTGACGGTTTCTGTTACGGCTACAAAACTTGCACACATAGTGGATAATGACAAAAATATAACCCTTATTACTTTCTGTTCAAAACCTGATGAAATACTTAAACAAGCTGGTATTAAAGTAGACTCTAATGATAAATTTTTGATCGAAGAAGAAAATAATTTTTATATAAAAATTAATATTAACAGAGCCAAATGTTTTACGGTAAATTTAAACAATGAATCACAAGTTTTTATGAGCACCAAAGAAGTTGTAGGAGAAGCTTTAAAAGAAAACAGTATTGTTTTAGGAGAAAACGATGTTATCTCGCTCTCATTAGATCAAAAGCTTACTGATGGAATGCAAATTAGTATTAAAAAATTTTATGACATGGAGCTTTTCGAAGGTTTAAATAGCACGAAATTTGTAGTTCCACAGGGAACAGTAAGAGAAGCTTTAAATTGTGCTGGTGTAAACATAGGTGAATTTGATGAGTGCATTCCTGACTTTGAAAGCATTATTACGGATAATGTAACAGTGAAATTAAATAGAATTAATTATTATGTAAATAAATGTGAAGAAGAAATTAACTTTGAGACTATCAGCGAAGAAACCGATGATCTTTTCGTTGGTGAAAAGAGAATAGTTAGAGATGGAAGGAAAGGCAAAAAAGAAATTGTGAATACAACAAAATCAGTAAATCTAGAGTTTAGCGAAAATTTTTTTACTGAACGTGTCATAGAAGAGCCTACGTCTGAAGTTTTGTTAGTAGGAACACGGAGTAATTATCCAGAAAATTTAGACATTTATGAATGTCGAGGAAAATTAGTTGATTCTGTCAACAACAAAGAGATTCAGTATAAGGAAGTTATGAATGGGTTTGTCACAGCTTATACGTCGGAACATGGCTGGGGAGGTCTCACATCAACTGGTCAAAAAGCACGCCCTGGAATAATTGCAGTAGATCCCAAACGCATACCATATGGAAGTTCTGTTTTTATCCCAGGTTATGGCCATGCGATTGCTGATGATACTGGTTCAGCTATGCTTAGTGGAAAAATACTGGCTGATGTTTTTGTCGATAGCAAAGAAAAAGCTATGGAATGGGGAGTCAGATTCAAAAAAATTTATATTCTATAATGGAATTTTTAAACCCCAACAACAAAAACCCCAATTCCCATAAGGATTTTGGGGCATTTTTAGTTTTTATGCTCTCGTCTACTAATTTTTAACCAAACGAATTATCTCATTTTGCTCCTCTTCACTTTCAAAATAGCCACTTGTGCAAATGTTCCACATTCACGACGCTGATTATCTTATATTCAGCTTAGCCGTTATTTTTAGTAAGTTACCATCAAACTAACTGCTTTCATATTACGAAATTGCCAGAGCGTGTAACTGTTTATACGAGCTAGTGTATCGTGTTAACTTTTCCTTTTTAGCCAAGTGGCACATATGGGTTTGTAGGGGGCTTGGGGTCTGAAAGTTCCGCTTAGAGTGTTTAAAAAATTTTAATTTGAAAGAGAAATTGTACACCTATAAATTTGTAAGCTGCAAGTTTTTGATTTTATATTTTTTTTCGATTATAGAATTTTTTTATTATCATATCTTTAATTTTAATAAGTCTTACTTGTGTACTGCGTTCATTTTCGTCGAGCTTCATAGATATAAATTTAATATTTTCCAAAGTTTCTGGAATAACAACGTGTTCAAGAGCATTCACTCTCCGCCTTGTTTTTTCTATTTCTTTAGACATTAGTCTTATTGAGTTTTCAAAAGCTGCAAGTCTTATCATTTCTTGATAAAGACTGTTAAACATTAGAACACTTTCATCGAAGTCAAGCGAAGTAAAAATTGGCCCATAAAAACTGCAAACTGCATTTTTATCTTTTATTTTTACATTCGGAATATATTTCATAATTTTGACACCCAAAATATTTTCTGTTTTAACTTCGACATTTATTTCCTGATTTGAAAACATAAGCGCAGATTCAACAATAATTTCGCCCAAATTAGCTTTTACTGTTTCAATTTTTTTTCTTGCATCTAGAACTTTATTATCAACTATTCTTCTTAAATTTTTAAACTCGTAATATATTTCCATAAATTTTTTTACGAGTCCGTCTCGTTTGTCTTTTAAAAGCTTATGACCTTTTTTTGCAAACAATAATTTTTCTTTCAAAATCTGAAGCTCTATCCTGGTCGGATTTACCTTTAAAACATTCATATTTCTTTATTCCTTCTTTGTTTTATAAAACCTGTCTAGAAACTCATCTGAAATTCTTGTGAGTTCTGACCTTGGCAAAATAGAAAGGATTTCCCATCCGATATCTAGTGTTTCTTCTACTGATCTATTAGTTGTACTGTCTTGAGATATATAGCGACTTTCAAATTCATTTGTAAACCGAACATATAAAGTATCTGTTTCATCAAGTGCCGATTCACCGAGAACCATCATGAGTTGTTTTGCGTGTTTACCCCTTGCATACGCTGAAAAAATTTGATTCATAGTATCTGAATGATCAGCACGAGTTTTTCCAGCGCCTATGCCTTTATCCTTCAAACGCGAAAGAGAAGGCAACACATCTATGCAAGGGACAATTCCTTTTTGATAAAGTTCCCTACTAAGAACTATCTGGCCTTCGGTTATATAGCCAGTAAGATCAGGAACAGGGTGAGTTTTATCTTCTTCTGGCATAGTGAGAATAGGAATCATAGTAAGCGAACCTTGTTTATTTTTTTGTCTACCAGCTCTTTCGTATAGAGATGCCAAATCAGTGTACATATACCCAGGATAGCCCCGCCTACCAGGCACTTCTTTTCTGGCAGCAGAAACCTCTCTTAAAGCATCGGCATAATTTGTAATATCTGTTAATATAACTAAAACATGCATGTTTTCTTCAAAAGCTAGATATTCCGCTGCTGTTATTGCGACTCTTGGAGTTGCGATTCTTTCTATAACAGGATCATTTGCGAGATTTACAAACATAATTGTGCTACTTATAGCGCCAGTCTCTTCAAAACTTTTCACGAAAAAATTTGCTTCTTCAAAAGTAATACCTATTGCCGCAAACACAACCGCGAACTGCTCGTTACTATTCCGAACTTTAGCCTGTTTTGCAATTTGAGCGGCCAAAGCTGCATGAGGCAAACCACTAGCTGAGAAAATAGGAAGTTTTTGCCCTCTAACCAAAGTGTTAAGGCCATCTATGGCTGAAATTCCAGTTTGTATAAATTCTTCAGGATAATTTCTAGCAACAGGATTTATAGGCACACCATTTATGTCTATACGTTGTTGTGGCAAAATGTTTGGTCCTCCATCTATAGGGGCACCAAGACCACTGAATCTACGTCCAAGCATTTCTTTAGAAACACCAAGATGCATACTTTTGCCTAAAAAACGAACTTTACTGGTCTGAACATTAATGCCAGCAAAATTTTCAAAAAGTTGCACTAAAGCATTACCATCATCTATTTCCAAAACTTTGCAACGACAGCACTTACCATTTTCAAGTTCTATTTCAGCAAGTTCATCATATTTGACATCTTTAACATTGCTAATTAACATCAGGGGTCCAAAAACTTCTTTTATAGTTTTATATTCTCTAGGCATATGTTTGATTTTCCTCGTTAAAAGTTGCACTCAAGGCGTGATCAATATTTCTTGAAACTTCGTTGTACACCGCATCGATAGCATTTTCTCTAACATATTTAAATCTACTTATACTTTCACGAACACCGATAGAAATTATTTTTGAAATTTCAGCTCCCTTTTTTAGGGCTAACAAAGCATTATCGTAAAATTCTAAAATGAGTTTCATCATAAAATATTGCTTTTTAAGACTTGTAAAAGTGTCTATTTTGTGAAATGCATTTTGATGTAAAAAATCTTCTCTTATAGACTTTGCTGTTTCAAGTTTAATTCTATCTTGTCCAGATAGAGCATCAACACCAACGAGCTTTACTATTTCTTCAAGCTTTGCTTCTTCAACTAAAAGTTCTAACATTTGATTTCTCAAAATTGGCCAATCAGAACTTATATTAGTCTCATACCAGTAAGCAAATTCATCTACATATAAGGAATAACTCGCAAGCCAATTGAGTGCAGGAAAATGTCGCCTATAAGCAAGCGTAGAGTCAAGGCACCAAAATACCCGTACTATGCGAAGTGTAGCTTGAGAAACTGGCTCAGATATATCTCCACCCGGAGGAGAAACCGCTCCTATCACTGTTAATATGCCTGTTCTATTTTCAATTTTAGAAAAATCTTCACGACCAATAATTTTTACAATACCAGCTCTTTCGTAAAAACTTGAAAGCCTGCTGCCTAAATACGCAGGGTAACCTTCTTCCCCAGGCATTTCTTCGAGTCTTCCGGAAATTTCACGTAATGCTTCCGCCCAGCGTGAAGTAGAGTCTGCCATTAGAGCAACTGAATAACCCATATCTCTGAAATATTCAGCTATAGTTATGCCGGTATAAATAGATGCTTCACGCGCTGCAACCGGCATATCCGAAGTGTTTGCTATCAATACTGTGCGCTCCATCAGAGATTTTCCCGTCTTTGGGTCAACTATAGAAGGAAATTCATTAAGAACATCTGTCATTTCGTTTCCTCGTTCGCCACATCCAATATACACAACTATATCTGCTTCGACCCACTTTGCTAGCTGATGTTGCACGACTGTTTTACCGCTCCCAAAAGGTCCAGGTACTGCTGCAACACCTCCACGAGCTATAGGAAAAAGAGTATCTATAGTACGTTGACCTGTAATCATAGGAGTGTTAGGGCTTAGTTTTTCTTTGAATGGTCTTCCTACTCTAACGGGCCATCTATGCATTATTTTTATATCAATTTTATTATCAGATCTGTCTTTTAAAACAATCACAGTTTCATCAACAAAAAACTCACCTTCTTTTACTTCTGTTATAGTTCCGGATACTCCGTTTGGCACCATTATCTTATGAATAACCGACGAAGTCTCTTTTACGTAACCCAAAACATCACCCGAGGAAACAATATCAGAGATTTGTACATTAGGTGAGAAAGTCCATTTCTTTTTTCTGTTGAGAGAAACAGCGTCTACTCCTTTTTCTAAATTGTTGCCAACTTTTTTCATAATAGTATTCAATGGGCGACCTATGCCATCAAATATCTCCCCTATAAGACCAGGCCCAAGCTCTATGCTAAGTGGAACTCCAGTAGACTCAACAATAGCACCAGGTCCAAGCCCAGATGTCTCCTCATAAGCCTGGATAAATGCAAGCTCATCATGTATTTCAATTATCTCTCCTATTATTTTTTTTTCCCCAATACGAACAATATCAAACATATCAAAATTCAAAGCATTTCTAGCAACGATAAGAGGCCCTGCTACTTTTTTAACTACTCCGTTTTTTATTTCGTTTACCTCCTATTTTCTTTTGTGACAATATTCATGCCTACAGCAGTTTGAACCAATTTCTCTATTTCACTAGTAATCAAACTTTTATTATTGCATGTACTAGAGATCGAAATAATTGGAAAAGCAAAATTATTTCTAAAAGTTTTATTTTTTTCAGCAACTTTATTTAATAAAGACTCAGTCATATACACTATACTAAAGCCGGAGGACTGCAGCGTTTCTAAAATTTTTAAAGCTTTTTTAGAACTAAGGGATTGAAAAACTTCAAAGCCAATAATCGAAAATCCAAAAATATTTCTTTTATCATCTAAAACTGCTATATTACCCATCATTTCCCCTAAATTTGTGTACAGTGTTATTTATGCGTATGCATAATGTCCCTAACAAGATCATCAATTTTTGAAGAAATAACACCACCCACAAACTTTATTTCACTCAGCCTTTCTATCAAGTAAGCTACTATGGGATCAAAAGAATAGACATCAATTTCCACGTGTCTTGCTTTTTCTTTAGTTCTTCTATCAAACCAAGTATCCAAGGATAAAGAATTCCTTATATATGTGACACAGTCTCCGTATTCAGTAACTAAAAGATACTCACACAAATCATCACGACTCCTAAGAGCAGCATCCAACATTTTTTTAAAATCTAAGCCTTCCATATTATAAAAAGCCTTCATTAAAACTTCTCTAGGTCTTTTGAGGAGGGCTTCACGCAGAACTATTTTTATATTCGAACACGCAGACAAAGTATCAACGTAAAATCTAGTAAGTTTAGAACCTGAATTCGCTGCAAATTGATTCATCACAGTAAGAGTATCTTTATCCAATATGCTATCATAAGCCCAGCCGTCACATACATGAAGCAAAGTTTTTTTGGCTCTTATAGCAGCCTCTCTCATATACTCTGGCAACCTTTTTATTTCGTTGTTTTTAATAATCTCGTAGATATCCTTAGCAGGAACTAATCCATCCAAATCGAACGGAATGGGTTCCTCCATTTTTTTTACAACAGCTTTTATAGCTAACTTTAAATTCTGATAGTCATACCAAACCAAAAAAGAAGAGAACAAAGTTTTGTCCATCGAAACATCAAATAAAAACTTCCAAAGTTTCTTCTTTTCTTGTTTTAAAATAACTTTGTATTCCTCGCAACCTAACTGCGTACCCCAACCTCTATTTTTTAAAAACTCCATACAAGAAGTATATGTAGAACACGATCTTTCCAGATATTTAGCATCATACTCAGAAAGCAAAGAAAGCTCTCTTACTTTCACTCGACTAATTCCATAAAGAAAATTTCTTTTCATAATTCCCCAACTCGCAAATCATAAATCAAAAAAACAAAATTCTACTAATCAAATCATAATGATCCTCAAACTTACTTTGAAAAATGGAACTCAATGTACAATTCTCTTCTATCTTTCCACTAATCAAGATAAAGCCGCAATCCAAATCATCCCCAGCGCGTGAAGAAATCTTAAAATTAAAATTTTTGCCAGAAAAAAGTGAATTAATTTCATCCTCAAACCCACTAGGAAGTCTTTCTAGGTCCTTCTTAGAAAAAAAAACCGTCCCATCTTTTTCAATAGAGAGTCTTCTCATTATTTTTAAAATAAAAGAAAAATACTCATCGCTAGGAAGATCTCTTACATAATTCTTCGCCTCCTCCATAATACTCAAAATGATTTTATTTTTAAAGTTTAATATTTTTTTTCTTTTTTTCATTTTTGCATTTAGCTTGCTTATTGCTAAAAAAGACGAAATTTTTTTTTCTCCAGTAGCTAGAAGACTTCTTATTTCTTCAGAAATTTTTTTCTCGCCTTCAGAACTAATAGCTAAAGCTTTTTTATGAGCTTCTTGCAATATTTTTTGAATTCTAATTTGCGAATCGCTTTCTATGCTTTTTATTATGTTTTGAAGTCCTTCCGAAATTTTTAAAACCCCCACTAACTTACTAACTTTTACATATTTGAAATAGCTTGTAAGCAAATTATAGAAAGAAGCAACCCAAAGATAGCATATATTTCTACCATAGCTGCAATTATCATACCTTTTAGGAATTGATCTTCTCTCTTTGCAAAAAGATGAATAGCGGAAACCGCACATTTGCCCTGGCTAACAGCCGAAAAGAAACCGGCTAAAACCATCGGCAAACAAGCAACAAAATAACTCAGACCAGAAAAAAGAGAAACTTGTTTAGGAGTACCACTCAGAGCTCCAAAACTGTTGAGTGCCATAAAAGCTATAACAAAACCATATATGCCTTGAGTTCCAGGCAATAACTGTAAAATTAAAGCTTTAGTAAATTTACCAGGACTTTCGACTAGCAAACCACTAACCGCTTGACCTGTCAAACTTACACCAATGGATGAACCTATTCCTGGTAAAGCTAAGGCTAAAGCCACTCCCAAAAAAACAAAAAAAACACCTGGATCCATTTCAGACACTCCTCTTATAAAAACTAACTAACGATATGATATTTTGAATTTGGCTTAAAAACTTTAAAAGCCTTGCCACCTCCTTCGTAAAATTTTCCAAAAAATTCAACAAATTGAAGGCGATTTGTATGAACATAAGCACCTAGCAAATTAATACCTATATTTAAAACGTGACTCATCAAAAAAATAACAATAAAAAGTAAAAAACCAACATACGGTACACTACTGGTCATACTTGCTAGTAAATTAAAAACACTAGATATGACACCTGTCGCTAATCCCAAAGCCAAGAGCCTCGAATAAGACAAAATATCGCTTAAATAAGAAGTGGTAGAGTAAAGTTCATAAAGCCCTTTACATAGACGCACAATAAAATTTTTCGAACCCCTTCCGGAAAAAAACAGTATTATAGTTGCACCTAACAACGCAACAAATTTAGCAATATCTGCAACCTCTTTTGATACACAAGGTTTGATAGCTAAAATTCCACAAACAAGTTGAGTTGAAAGGCCAAACAAAATTAGACCTCCAATTAAAAAATACCAAGAAAGAACATCACAAATTGCATCTACAATTTTTCCTTGTTTTAAAAATGAATAAAGCTTTATACCAAGACCTGTAAACATGTGTATAATCCCTAACATTAATGAAAGTGTTAAGATTTTCATCGGATATTTTATAGGATCTAGCCATAGCGGTTCTATGTGAACCTCTTTATTAAAAAAATTTTTGCTTAGCACAGAGACAAAATCTCCAAAATAACTTCCAAATAAAATACCCCAAAATATGGTAGATAATCCACAAACACAAAACATCTTCAAATTTTTTTTAAGTTCAGGTTTTGCATTTTTTATTTTTTTAAGAGCAATAAAACACCCCAAAAAAATTAAAAATCCGTAGACTGCATCTGAAAGCATAATTCCAAAAAAAAGATAATAAAAAAACGACATTATAAATGTAGGATCGACTTCTTTACGATTTGGCAAACCGTAGCTTTCAACAATAGGTTCAACAAAAGATGCAAACTCGAGGTTTTTTAAGACAGTTGGTGCACTCGTATCGTCCCTTTCAACACACTTGTTTTGTATAAAAATATCAAATTTACTTGATAAAGCTCTTTTCAATTTCAGAAAATCATTCTTCGTAGTATAACCCGAAAGAATAAAAACCTCCTTAGTTTGAAAGATTTTTCCTATAACATCATATTTTTGAGATCGAATCGCTAAAAAATCTATCATCATTAAAAAGTCTTCAAAATAATTGGAAAAATCCCTAATTTTTTTAATATAAAACTCAATTTTTGTATTAGAATTTTCAATATTTTCTTTAAACTCAGCTATCTTTTTTACAGATAGAACATCTTCATAAAAAGAAATTTTGGAAAATCCACAAGAAACCAAATTGTTCAAAACCACAGATTCATCTTTTATTAAGCAGATCAAAAAAACCAGTGTACATTCTTTGTTTGCACTCAAAATTTGAAAGTGAACAGGAGTTTTTTCTGAAATTTTCTTTTTAATTAATTCAAAAAATTCGTCTTCTTTAAAAGTTTGCGGAAAACTACCTATAAAAATTCTAGTATATCGAGTTTTTTTCAGCGAAAGTGGTATATTAAGACTCGCTAGCGGACAGAGAGCTTCTATTTGAAGCTTTGTATTTAAAATTTTATCTTTTTCTTCTTTTAACAACTTGTTGGTAACTAAAATTTCACGAGCTTTTTTAAGAATAAATTCTTGCTTTTTACTAAAAGACTTATAATCCTCAAAGGATATCATTCGCGGTTTACTCGCTATGCTCAGCTCAGATTTTTTTTCTTTGCAAAACTTCTCTACAATCAAAACAGCTGATTCTAAATCTGAAATTGTCCTCTTGAAAAAAGAAACTGGAAAATCTTTTTTTTCCTTTTCGAGCTCTTTAAAATCATCAAACTCTTCTATATGCAAAACGTTTAAAAACTGTACAGTCTCTAGTACATCTTTGCGATCTTTTTTTAAAGCATAAATATTAAGTTTTACCATTTCACATATAGCCATAACACCCACTCGCAAACTTAAATCACTAGCACTTCATCAATCTAGCAACTCAGCGATCACAAACGATCAACATAGCGATTAAACAAATAACTATTCCTTATGTTTTACTCTAGCTTATTTTAAGTGTTAATAATTATCAACTAAACAATTAAATATTTTTTTAATAACGAAATCTCTTTTTTTTTTGACTATTAGTTCTATTTCTTTTATCTCGTCTAATGTTGAGGAATCCAATTTCTTTTCATAGTTCAAACTTTGTTTCTTTGCGAATTCCAAACTATCATTTATCTCTTTTTTAATCTGATTTATTTTTTTATCTCTTAAGTCTTGTACTTCTTTTTCAGCACTTAGAATCAATTTTTTAGCTTCCTGCACAGCAAATTTTTCATTTATTTTAGCATCTAATTCGACTTGCTTAATTTTTGACACAATCTCTCTTACCAAACTTCATACCCCTAACTTGTAAAAAACCAAAAGAATAAACACAACCAAATTAAATTTTATGCTTCACAAAGACAAAAAAATGCAAAAATCTTAGCTCTTCTAAACACAATCAGACTCATTAAGCAAGTGTTTAAAAGCTCCGCTATCAGACAAAATTATCTCAGAAAGCATCTTGCGATTAAGCTCTATACCATTATTTTTTAAAGCCTTAATAAATCTTGAATAATTTGTACCATTTGCTCGACAAGCAGCAGAAATTCTAGTTATCCAAAGACGACGAAAATCTCTTTTTCTATGCTTACGACCAATAAAAGCATAGTTCCCAGACTTCATAACAGCTTGCTTTGCCATTTTAAAATGTTTGCTTTTCGCCCCCCAATAGCCTTTCGCGGTTTTTAAAATTTTTTTTCTTCTTTTCCTTGTTGCTACGACCGAACTTACACGCGGCATTCTTTCCCTCCGAATTCTAGATTTTTCAGACATCTGTTTTACTCTTCAAGACATTTACATCTCACCTGTATGGCAACATATGCCTTATCACCGAAAAGTTTGTCCTATCAGTCACAGCAGTGTGGCGAAGATTTCTTTTTCTCTTTCTAGTCTTTTTATCAAGAATGTGTGATTTATTAGCCTTTGAACGAATAAACTTACCCTTGCCAGAAATTTTAAACCGTTTCTTAGCTCCGCTGTGTGTTTTTATTTTCGGCATTTTTTTTCTCCCTGATTTTAACTTGATCGCTTGTAACATTGCTTGAAAGAAACATGAACATACTCCTGCCATCAACCTTTGCTGGTTTTTCTACAGTTCCAAACTCAGAACAAGCTTCAGCAAATTTTTTCATCACTCTGTGAGCCACCTGAAAATGGCCAATCTCACGACCTCTAAACCTTAAGGAAATTTTTACTTTATTCCCATTCTTTAAAAATTTTACAGCATGACTAACTTTAGTATCAAAATCATGAATATCTATTTTAGAAGAAATCCGTATCTCTTTTGTTTCTAAAATATGCTGCTTTTTCCTAGCTTCTTTATATTTTTTCGACTGATCGAAACAGTATTTGCCGTAATCTACTATCCTGCAAACCGGCGGCGAAGCCTTGGGCGCAACCTTAACCAAATCAAGCCCTTGATGACTTGCAATCTCAAACGCCTCCTTCAACGGCATTACACCTAGCTGCTCTCCATTCTGTCCAATAACTCTTAACTCTTTATCTTTGATCGCTTGATTAACTTCCAGATTTTTATTACCTATTAAGTTAAACACCTCCAAAAAAACGTCAAAAGCAGAACTAAAATTACTAACTAAAACTCTAAAAATAGTTTTACCATCTGAAGCACAAGTCAGTCTAACAAAACGGCGTTTACTGTGTCAACAGAAAGACACATCCATCTATGTAACAATTGCAGATTCAAAATGTAATATGCTAACATAAGAAAGTGCTAAAAAGTACTGAAGACTGTTGTTTTAAAGGTGGTAACTTTGAGAAAGAATATTAAAGCTCTTGTCTTGTTGTGTTCGTTTTTTTGTTTGATTATATTAGCTATTTTATCGATTGTTTTGATAAAAAATGGAAAAGCGAAACAAGGAACTCAGAATGCAAATGTAAGTGGTTCAGATATTGGTGTCAAGAATAACTGTTTAAAAATTGTTGTAGCTTGTCATAAACCTACTGAATTTTTGGAAGACACTAGAGTTTTTGTCCCAGTTCATGTCGGTAGAGCTCTTAACCCAAGCATCAATACTAGAGAAAGCTCTCTTAAAACAGAAGACAAGAAAGACTTAGAGACAAAACGTAGAAATTATGACTGGATGTTAGGAAATATGAGAGGTGACAATGAAGGAAACAATATATCTGATAAAAACAGACGTTTTTCTGAACTTACAGCTACTTATTGGTTATGGAAAAACTATAATTCAATAGGTGGTCCCGAATATTGTGGAATAATGCATTACAGAAGACATCTTAATTTCAATTCGTCGCAAAGGGAACAGCGTGGATTTTACGGCGAAACAGTGGAAAAAATAAATTCGGGCTATCAAAAAGATTGTTGTTTGAATCTTGAGGCTATGGCAGAAAGAATAAAAGAGTATGATATAGTCGTGCCTCATGCCGACTTTGTTGGAGACTTTGGAGCAAGCAATGCTTATGAAGAGTGTGTGAAAAATCACGGCAAAGATTATATAGGTATGATGTTTGAAGTGATAGATGAAAAGTATCCGGAATATAAGCAAGATGTTGAAAATTTAAAAAATGAGACGGCCATATACACTTGCAATATGTTTATTATGAAAAAGGCTTGTTTTGAAGAATACTGTAATTTTTTGTTTGATGTTTTGTTAAAAGTTTCAGAAAAAATTGATAGTAGTGGTTTTAGTAATGCAAAAGAAATTATGGGTAAAGAAGGCTATTTGGGTGAAAAGCTAACGAATTTATACATTCAGCATAAAAAAAGAACTTCTCAAGTAAAAATTTTAGAGTTAAACAAAACTTTCGTGAAAAATACCGATATTAAAGTTTCGTAGTTGTAATTTTTAGACTTTTAGGATTAGAAGTTTTTTTGTGTAAAAAGCTTCTAACGTCTCTTGATAAGAGCTTTTTCAAGCTTTACGACACACAAGTACATACTGCTGGCAATAATGCTCAAAATAACTATTCCTGCCATAACAAGATCTAGTTTAAAAGTTTGTCCACCGTAGACTATTAGATATCCTATGCCTTTGCTAGCTACTAAAAATTCTCCTGTTATTACGCCGATAAGTGACATACCTATATTAATTTTTAGGGTGCAAATTAAAACGGAAAAGCTAGCTGGCAAAATAAGTTTCGTTAATATTTGGTACTTGCTAGCTCCGAAAGATTTCATAAGCAAAATTTTTTCTTTATCTGTGTTTTTAAAACTGTCGACAATATTTATTATAGAAATTATCACAGAGACAAGAAGTGCCATAACTATAATGGATCGTACATTGGCGCCAATCCAAACTATTATAATCGGTCCTAGAGCAACTTTCGGCAGCGCATTTAGCACAATTAGTGCTGGTTCAATAATTTTTCTAACAAAATCTGACCACCAAATAATTACAGCGAATATAATTCCTAGAAGTGTTCCCAATATAAAACCTACAATTGTTTCAAGTAAAGTAACTCCAATATCTTCAAAAAGTTTTCCTGTAATGGCTAAGTTACTTATAGTGAAGAAAATTCTGCTTGGAGAACTAACTAAAAACTCATCTACTAAAGAAAATTTAGCTGACAGTTCCCAAAAAATTATAAAAAACAAAATTAAACTAAGTCTTATTAAAGTTATTTTTAGTGAACTTTTTCTTTTTATTCTTAAAAATTTTTCATGTTCTTTTGAAAAATTCAGTTTTAAAAAATTTTTTTTACTCATGTTTTATCAAGTCCATTCCAAATAATATCAAAATAAAAGTTAAATTTTTTATGTTTTCTTTTTTCAAGGGATGAAAGATTTTTTTCGTCAAATTCTATCTTTAAAATTTTTTTTACTTTGCTCGGTCTTTTTGAAAGGACTACGACTCTATCCGAAAGACTTATGGCCTCCGAAATATCATGGCTTACAAGTATAGCTGTCTTTTTTTCTTGTTTTATTATTTTTTTTATTTCACTAGAAATATTTATTTTAGTTTGAAAATCAAGTGCTGAAAAAGGCTCATCTAAGAGTAAAATTTTGGGATTTACTGTTAGTGTTCTAATAAGAGCCACTTTTTGGCGCATACCACCTGAAAGTTGATAAGGTCTATGTTTTGAAAACTTTTTTAGACCGTATTTTTCTAAAAGTTTTAATGCATATTTCTTGTTGGTTTTATTTAATTTTTTCTTTATTTCAAGTCCCAAAAAAATATTTTCTTCTATTGTTCGCCAATCAAATAAAAAATCTTTTTGAAGCATATATGCTGAATATTTATTAATACCTGTTAAAATCGAGCCTTCTATAAAAATTTCACCAGAAGAAGGGGGAATAAGCCCTGATATAAGCGAAAGTGTTGTGCTTTTACCGCACCCACTTGGACCAACTATTGTAATAAATTCCTTATCAAAAACACTAAAACATAAATTTCGTAGAGCAGTAGTCTCTTCTTTTAAAGAATGATATTTCATGCAAATATTTCTAAATTCAACAATTTTTTTTGAATTCATGATTTTTTACCCGTACTCACTTGAAGCGCAAACTGATTATCTACAACATCATCGTAATTTACCCTGCTTTTGAGTTCGCCTGCTTGCAAAGCTATATTTTGCATTGCTTCGAAAGACTCCTTTTTTATTACAGGGGAACTAGCCCAAACATCAGCATCTTTACATCTTTTTACGGATCTTTCTAAAATCTTTTTATCAGTATTAGAAAAATATGGAAATATTATTTCTGCTATTTCTTTTGAATCATGTGTTTCTACAAAATTTTGGGCTTTACTTATAGCTTTTGTAAAAGCTTTAATAATATTTGGATTTTTTCTTACATAGTTTTTACAGGCTGCATAGCAAGTGTAAGCAATTTCTTCACATTCTTCCCCCAAAGATTTGACAACAAAACAATTTTTATTTTCTTCTAAAATTGAAGCTGTTGGCTCAAAAAGCGTAACGTAATCGCCAGTATTATTTAGAAAAGCTCCGGCCATAAGATCAAATTTTATATTATTTAAAAGCTTTACATCTTGATTTGGCACCAAGGCTTTTTTCTTTAAAATATGTCTAAAGGTCATTTCTGGCAAACCACCTTTTCTGCCAGCAATTATAGTTTTACCTTTTAGATCTTCCCAAGAAAAATCTTTTTTTCTAGAAACTAAAAAACTTCCATCTTTTTTCGTAAGTTGGGTAAATATGATAGGAAAGTTTTCTTTACCCTCCTTATTGACGAAAGCCACCATTTCAGAGCCCATCAAGCCTATATCGACTTGATTTGACAAAATGGACGTCATAGCCTGGTCAGAACCTGCTTGAGTAATAAGCTCAATGTTCAAACCTTCTTCTTTAAAATATCCAAGGTTAAAAGCTACATATTGAGGAGCATAAAAAATAGATCGTGTTGTTTCACTGAGTTTTATTTTTTTAACTTTTGATTTTTGATTCGAACAAGCGTTTAAAAAGCAAATTAATACTAAAATACAACAAAAATTTATAAACAACTTTAATTTTTTCAAGATGATCACCGTAATTTTTTTTAATGTATCTTATTCAAAAAAATGTAAGTCGGTTACATCAGCTTTAGGAAATTTTTTTATTTAAATATTGGTAATATCCGCTTTGTTATTGTACAAAGAAACTTTAATTTAAGGATAAAAAAGTTTTGTGTTTTATAGAGATCATATTTAAAAAATTTACAATTTCTTTGCTACAAACAACCCAAACGCCAACTGTTTTGCTTGAATTATTTTTAATTCCAGTTCTAACAACTTTGCGTTTTCTTAAATTAAATTAAAATTTTCGAAAATTTTTTAGAAAAAATGTCAATAATAAACAAAGAGTAAGATTTGCAATACTCTAATTTTAAATATAGGTATGATGTAAAAATGAAATCTGGAGAAAATGTTAAAAATTTTTTTAATTATTTGACGAACCATCCCAATCAAGTTTCAAAACTTGAAAATTTAAAAGATAAATATTCTAAAGGAAAAACAGGGGAACTAAATAAAGAAGATTCTCAAAAATTCTTATCAAGGGATTTAATCCCATTTGCTAGAAGCAAAGGATTTGTTTTTGGTATGGAAGAGTATGACAATTTTAGAAATAAAGCTAGCAATGTTCAGGAGTTAAAGCAAGAACTTCTTGATAATGTTAGTGGTGGTGTCGGATTGGCTTCAAAAATGGGTGCTGTTCTTTCTTTATTTCTTGTTGGTGCACCATCAGTTTCAATGTTATCTGCACAAACTTCATATAATAATCCAGGTTCGGCAACATACGTAATGGAAGAAGTAGATCAAGATGCGGATGGCACACAGGATTTAGAAGATGTGTTTGAAAGAGATGCTCGTGAAAATTCAGGAGGTAATACTGACGAAAATTTAGGAGATGCTCGTGAAGATTCAGGAGGTAACACTGACGAAAGTTTAGGAGATGCTCGTGAAGATTCAGGAAGAAGTGCTCGTGAAGATTCAGGAAGAAGTGCTCGTGAAGATTCAGGAAGTAATACTAGCGGAAGCACAGAAAGTAATACTAGTGGAAGCACAGAAGAAAGTTCGCTCCCGCCTTCTACACCTCCACCTGCTCCTCCTCCTCCTGCACCTCCACCTCCTCCTCCTCCTGCACCTCTACCTCCTCCTACATCTAAAACTGTTGTTAAGCCCTCTGCAGAAGAACTTCAAAAGGTAAAATTAAGAGCTGTTACTGATGCAGAAAAAAATAAGCCTCTTACTGCCTTTGAAAAGGAACTTAAAGAAGCGAAGGCAAAATTAAAAAAAGTTTCTAAAGCTCCTATTGTAAAAAAAGAAACGACGGAAGAAGATAGACTTAAACAAGCAATGGTCGAGAGACGTGCGGCTCTTTTAGGAAAAAAAGGTTCAAAAGATACAGGAAATGAAAATTCTGAAACAACATCTAGCACAACAACAGAAGGAGCAGACTCAGAAGAAGCTACAGCTCCACCACCTCCTCCACCTCCTCCTCCTGCTCCTCCTCCTGCACCTCCACCTCCTCCTACATCTAAAGTTGTTAGGCCCTCTGCAGAAGAACTTCAAAAGGTAAAATTAAAAAAAGTAGAAAACACAGAAAAAAGAACAACAGAACACGAAGCGGGCAATCCTATGATGATAGCTATAAGGGATGCAATGCTTCACAATGAAGAAGAACCAGAAGAAGAATTAGAAGAAGAATTAGAAGAAGAATTAGAAGATAATGATTTTTGGTAAACTATGAAAATATTTTAAAATTACGAATTCTCACTTGGTGAGAGTTCGTGGTTTTTGTTTATTAATGTTGAAAAAAATCTTAAAAAAATTGAATTGTTGAATTTTTAGAACGTAAAAGCAGATTAGCAAGTTGTATGTTCTCCAAACATACATCAAGTTTGTATTTTTTTTTGAATGCAATTAGAATGAGCTCCTAGATTGGTTTTTTGAAAAAAGTTTTTTGGGAGGCCGGATATAAGTGTGTTGTTACTAAGATTTATCACTAATTTAGTTTTAATTATAATTAGTGCAATTTTTGTTCGATTTTGTGATTAACAAGTTAACAGTTCGGATCCGGTCGATGGTTCTGCAGTTTTGTGGTTTCTGTGGGAGTTGTTTTCGAGTTTATTTGCTTTTGGGTTTATAATTTTTTGTCTTGTTTTTAGATCTTTTTAAAACTATAGTTTTGGTTTTTTGGGGAGTGTGGATTTTATGGTATATGAAAAAGTAAGATCGATTTTGAGTGAACAATTCGATACTGATGAGGAGAAGATTACTCTACAGACTGACATAAAAAAAGACCTAAATGCTGATTCGTTGGATGTAGCTGATCTTCTGACAACTCTTGAAGAGGAGTTTAAAGTGGAAATCGAAGATGAAAAAGCTAAAGATATAAAAACTGTAGGTGAACTTGTTTCTTATATACAAGGTCGATCTTGATGATGTTGTTTTTTTAAAACTAGATTAGTAGATTTTTGTTTGTGGTGTGTTTTCTTGTGGCTTTTTTGTAGAGAAAATTGAGGAGTTCGAAGTGCTAAATATAATAAAAAGAGATGGACGTAAAGTAAGTTTTAATTTACAAAAGATAGTTGGCGTAATATTTAAGGCCGCCAAATCTGTTGGCGGGAAGGACCAAAAAACTGCTAATAATTTAGCTCTCAAAGTGAAAAAATACTTAGAAAACGAAAAAATAAATATCCCGACAGTTGAACATATACAAGATGTTGTTGAACGAGTGCTCATTGAAAATGGTCACTCTAAAACCGCTAAAGAGTATATTCTCTATAGAGCCGAAAGAACTAAAGTTCGCGAAATGAATACTCGTTTGATGAAGATCTACGAGGATTTGACTTTTAAACCAACGAAGGATGACGACAAAAAAAGGGAAAATGCTAATATAAACGGTGATACTGCTATGGGCACCATGTTAAAATACGGATCTGAAGGTGCTAAACAGTTTTATGAGATGTACATTTTAGATCCAAAGCATGCTACAGCTCACCACTCTGGGGATATTCATATACATGATCTTGATTTTTTGAGTTTGACTACAACTTGTTGCCAGATAGATATTGACAAGCTTTTTACAGGTGGTTTTTCTACTGGTCATGGGTTTTTACGCGAACCGAACGACATCTCAAGCTACTCGGCACTTGCTTGCATAGCAATTCAAGCAAATCAAAATGATCAGCACGGGGGGCAGAGCATAGCAAATTTTGATTATGCAATGGCTAAAGGAGTAAAAAAAACTTTTAAAAAAAATTATCGGCAAAATTTAGAAAAGGCTTTGGAGCTTTTGACAGATTGTGAGGATTCCGGAAAAGAATCGAAATGTTTAATTGATATTTGTGTTAGTGAGTCGGTTGAAAAATTTGCACAATTAGAAGGTAAAAACAAATTTTCTGAGAAGTTGTACAAAATTCTCGAGAAAAGATATTCATCGTCAATTTCTGAAAAAATTTTGAGTTTTGTTCCAAGTAAAACTTACAAAGAAACAAATAGAGCAACATATCAAGCTATGGAAGCGTTTGTTTATAATCTTAATACTATGCATTCGCGTGCCGGAGCTCAAGTACCATTTAGTTCTATAAATTATGGAATGGATACGTCTCCTGAGGGAAGAATGGTTATAAGAAATATTTTGTTAGCACAGGAAGCTGGTTTAGGAAATGGTGAAACTCCTATTTTTCCTATACATGTCTTTAGAGTTAAAGATGGTGTTAATTACAATGAAGGAGAACCTAATTACGACCTTTTTAGACTTGCTTGTAGAGTTAGCGCTAAAAGACTTTTCCCAAATTTTTCTTTTATCGATGCACCTTTTAACTTGAAATACTACGATAAAAATAGACCCGAGACTCAGATAGGATACATGGGGTGTAGAACGAGAGTTATTTCAAATAAATATGATCCTTCTAAAGAAACTGTATATGGAAGAGGAAACTTGAGTTTTACTTCTATAAACCTTCCTCGTCTTGCTATAAAAAGTAACAAGAACTTGGAGTTATTTTATGAATTGCTTGAACTTAAAATAGATCTTGTTATAGAACAGCTTTTAGCAAGATTTAAATTGCAATGCAAAAAGAAAGTTCGTAATTTTCCGTTTTTGATGGGGCAAGGTATTTGGCTAGATTCTGACAAACTTTCGTTCGACGATGAAGTTGGAGAGGTTTTGAAGCATGGTACTCTCACTATTGGTTTTATAGGTCTTGCGGAGTGTTTGAAGTCTTTAACCGGATTTCATCATGGTGAAAATTTTAATTCTCATAATATAGGTCTTGAGATAATAGGTTTTATTCGCAAAAAAACAGATGATGCAACAGATAAATATGGATTGAATTTTTCGCTCATAGCAACTCCCGCTGAAGGTTTATCTGGAAGGTTTGTTTCTCTTGACAAAAAAAAGTACGGTATCATAAAAGGTGTAACTGACAAAGATTACTACACTAATTCTTTTCATGTTCCTGTTTATTATCCTTTGAGTGTTTGGGATAAAATCAAAATAGAAGCTCCATATCATGCACTTACAAATGCTGGCCATATTTCTTATGTAGAATTAGACGGCGATCCAGCTGAGAATTTGCGAGCTTTTGAACAAATAGTACGATGTATGAAAGAATCCGGAATTGGCTACGGTTCTATTAATCACCCTGTAGATACTGATCCTGTCTGTGGTTACACCGGTATAATTAAAGATACTTGCCCTGCATGTCACAGAAAAGAAGGAGATGTACCGTTCAAAAGAATACGTAGAATTACTGGTTACCTTGTAGGAACACTTGATAGATTTAACGATGCCAAGTTGGCTGAAGAGCGCGATAGAGTAAAACATAAATTTCGAGAAAATACTCAAGTTTCTAGGTATATTTCTTAATAAAAACTAATGAATACAACAATTAATACAGCACAGAACAAAATTAATTTGGGAATGGTTCGTATATCGGGTACGATCGGTGATTCTATAGTTGATGGACCTGGCCTACGATTTGTTATATTCGCGCAGGGGTGTTTTCGCAAATGTAAGGGTTGTCATAATCCGGAAAGTTTTGATTTAAAAGGAGGCAAAAAAATTTTTGCTAGTTCTTTACTTAAAACAATAGACAGTAATCCGCTGATTTTTGGTGTTACTTTTTCTGGAGGTGAGCCATTTTTACAAGCAGAAGTTTTTTGGAAAATAGCAAAAGCTTGCCATAAGCGAGGATTAGATGTAATTACTTATACCGGTTATACAATAGAAGAGTTTCTAAAAAATCTCGATTCAATACCATTTGCAAAGGAGCTTCTAGAAGAGACTGATACGCTGGTGGATGGCCCATTTGTTTTGAATCAAAAAAGTCTTTTGAGATTTAGAGGCTCTAAAAATCAGAGATTTATAGACTCTAGAGCTTCTTTAAAGGAAGGAAGAGTTGTTGAAAAAATTCTTTAATAGATTTTTTCTGCAGAACTAAATTTTCAAATCGAAAAATTAGATGATGAGTGCGGAATTTAGACATTAATTGCAAGTTAAAAACAGGTGAGATTATCGATATAGAAATGCAAGTAGTTAAACATTTGTTAATACAGAAAAAGGTTTCTAAAATACACTGATTTACTAGTTGAAATCATTAAATTTATGTCATAAAGACTGTTGGTCCTATCTCTGCTTTCAAATCTGACATGTTGCATTCTATAACTTTCTGTCTTCCTTCATCAAATTCTCCATAAACAATAACTTTCACTTTTTCTTTATTAATAACGCTAGTGATCTCTACTCTTTTATTTTCTTCTCCTAAAAGAGCTTTTATTTGATATTTTATTTCACTTATTTTAATAAATTCGTCTGGGTGACCCTTTAACCACAACCTACCAGCATCCAAATCGATACGATCTACCGTTAAACCTTCTGCTTCTTCAAGAAAGTCACTGGCACGGCCCCCGGATGGGATCTCAGCATCACCATTTATTTTCCATAGCCCAATACTATAACAATTAGGAATTTTGGATACATCTATTTTTAGACCGATTGGCATCAAATGTTCAATTCTAAGCGATTCTAATCTTTTTTCGCTTCGTGGATCAACTGCTACACCGAATTTTCCAGCCAATTCTTTAGTCTCTGCTGAACTATCATCATTCAATATTTTGCCAAACTTTTCTTTTATTTCATTTAAAAAAGCATCATCTTCAACCCAACCCAGTTCTATATAAGATAAAGCATTTTTAAATTGAACAGCACAAAAATTAAAATTACCGGCAAAAGGAGATTTACACGCCAAACTTATATGAAAATTTGAAACAAATTTTCGTACACAATTAATTCGGCGTTCTTTCTCTGCTTCTATTTTGGAAATCAAAAATTGAACTGCCCCCTCTTCTTGTTCATTTGTCCTTTTGGTAGACGCTAAAAAATTTTGAATTTTTTGTAAATCACTACTTGAGCAATTATGGAGTTGTAGTTCTCTAATCGAAGAACATATTTCTTTTATTGATTTGCGCTCTAATGTACTCATTAAATAATTATCTATAGGCCTACTACGCGCTGGTATGTAATCATCTTTCAACGAATCGCATTCTTCTCTATAGATCATTTTTCCCTTGACAAGCTTACTTTGAAGATCACTTTTATCAATTTTGCGGGTACCACACCAAAACTCTGTTTCGACATTTTCACCATCAAGATTTTTTAATTCAATTTTTTCTCCTTTTTTTACTAAAATAAATTCTCCACTGTCAGTTTTTAAGGTAATTTCTTCTTTTATTTCATAGATAGAATGAAGAAACACTGTTGTTCGTAAAATTTCTTGTTCTTCTTGGAATTTAAACTTAGAATCAATAGATCTTTTTAAATTAATTACGGTTATATCTCTCGAATGATCAGATGTAAATTTTTGAATTCTTAATAGTAATTGTCGCAAATTTTCATCAGAAGTTTCCTCTAAAAAATAAGTTATTCTCAAATGAGCAAAAGAATCATATTGAATCTCACGATTTTCAGCAAATATTGTTGTTAACGTAGTAAAAAGCTCAGAATCACTCATAGCAAGCAATTTTTCTAAAGGTATTAGTCCAAAAAATTTATTTAAAAAGTCCCTAACTTCATTTTTTACTGCACTACTATGTAGTTTACTAGAAGCCCTCACAACTAAAGATGCACATTTTTCCTTTGCATCTGTTGGAATTTTCGAAGAATCTGAAAACTTAGTTACAAGTCTTACTGCTTGTAAAATTTCTTTCTTTATAGCAAAATCCCCAGCGTATTCACGTTTTATAGCCTTAGACACTTGTTCTGCTTTTTCATTTGAAAGTGCATCTGTTCCTCTTGCTGTGTCTTCTTTTTGAATTGCATAAAGTTTATCTAAAATTCCTTTAACATATTGATATAATTTATCGCTAGTTCGAATTGAATTTAAAATACGTTCTGCCTGTACAATTTCATTATTAGTAACTTTTGGTGAGAAAGACTCTGGGGGACTCGGAAATCTTTCATAAGATTGTATGAATAATTTTGCTTCTCGTGCTCCAAACGCGCTTACAGCAGTAATGTGGTCTTTTATTTTTTCACTGACGTTGTCTAAAAAAGAAATATCATCAAGACCTTTTACTCTTTGATTAGTTAGAGTATCAAGTAATTTTTGTAAAGAACTTATTGAGTAATTATCGAGTTGTTCTGGGTTATCGATTATTGACTGTAAAAATTCTCTATTAATTTTTACATCTGCATCTGAAATTTTAGTAGGGTTGAAGATTCTGTTAGCTACATCACAGAAAGATTTAAGTCTAGTGGCCGCGGGATCATTAAAACTATGAGGACCAATTTCCTTTCGTATACCTTCTTGTACAATTCCAGCACTAGGACCAAGGTTCTCTTTTATAATCGTTTCAAATTCACCTTCTAGTCTATGGACCCTACTTATTAAGTCAGAGCGACTAGCATCAAACGGCGGTATTGTAGGATCACCTGATAATTTGACCATTATTCCTACTAATACATTATAATTTTCTTCGATTTTGTCTAATTCTTTTTTTATATTTTCTAACTTTTCTGAAATCTTCTCTATATTATCTTCCTTTCTAAAAATTATAGGCGCAGTAAATTTAAAACATGTGTCTAGTTTTATATATATCTTCTCACCAAAATTTCTAATTTGCTCAAGCGAAGCTTTTTCTGATAAAGCTTCGGGAAGTCCACGTTTTTCTGCTCCTATTACAGACAATTTTTCTAATAAACCGTTGCCTCTAGTAATCACTTCTTGTCTAATCCGTTCTTCTTTTTCTAATCTTTCTCCTTCCCTTCTCGCTAGTTCTTCTTCTAACTGCCTAGCTTTTTCTTTTGCTTCTTCTGCTTCTTGTCTCAGTCTTTCAGCTTCTATTCGCTTAGCTTTCTCTTCTTCTGCTTTTTTTCTTTCTTCAGCAGCCTTTTCTTCCTCTTCTTTTCGTCTAGCTTCTTCTGCTGTTTTTTTAGCTTTTTCTTCTGCTTCTTGTCTTATTTTTTCTTCTTCTGCTCTTCTAACTTCTTCTTCTCTCGCTTTTTTAGCTTCAGCAGCAGTATTTACTGCAATCCTTAAACATTGTATATATTGCAAGCTTGTTTCACTATCTTTTTTGGGCTCAACTGGCATGCCACCTAAATCTTTAAGCTTTTGTTCGAGGTTTATTATTTTTTCATTTTTGACCTCGTCGATTGCTTTAATAAGACTTTCTATATTAGAAATCGTAGATTCATTATCTTTTTTTGTATATGTTTCTGGTATTTCCCCCCAAATATCTACGTCCCATTTTTCTTTTAATCTTTGTTTTAAAAGCTCAAATATACTTTCTACACTAGTACTATTTTCACCCACTGTTTCAAAACTTTCTCCAGTTACATCTTTAATTACTGATTCAAAACCTTCAATTACCAATCTAGCCTTTTGGCTAATCTCTTCTATTTTTTGAGATACTATGTGTATTGCATTTTTTAGTGAATCTTCGTTACTACCTAAATCTTCAAGATTCACTTCTTCATTTATCTCTTTCAATTTTGTATTTATTTCATTTAAAAAAGCTATAATCTGTCTTTTTATTTCTACTTCGTTAACATCGGAACTATCATCACTTAATTTTTCAGAAACAACAATTATTTTACCTCTTTCCATAGTTGTTTCAAGGTCTTTTGCTAATTTAAACATATCTATTAAAGAAGCTTTTTGTTTTTTAAACTGTCCTTCTAGGACATTTCTATACTCTATTAATGTTTGTCCATCTTCTTTAACCTTAGGTTCTGTTTCAAGGACTCGTAACTCTCGTTTTAGGAGGTCAATTCTAATTTCTAGAGCTGATACTTGCGATTCAATAGAAGCTTGAACATATTCTATATGCGAAATAAGAAAATGTTCTGTCTCAGAAACAGGTAGCCCAATTTCTCCAAATATGTTCTTAATACTTATACTAAGTTTTTCATGATTTTCTTCAATTGGAGCTGCACCTAATTTAACTAAATTTGCTTCTGTAATTTTTCCACTACTTTTTTTACTTGTTTTCAGTATTGTATCATTTAGATTTTCTATACTTTTTTCAAAATGTTCAGCAATAAATTTGAAAAAATTTAACAACTCTTCTGACGACGACTTATCCGTTAATAATTTAGCACTCAAACTATCGATTTTTCCTTGATCAGTTGCATAATTCACTCCTTTTAAAAAGTCGCACATACCCTTTATCACTGCATTCGCATAAAGTCTTAAGGTTTCGTCAGTCGGTTCTTCAGGAGGATTTTCCGCAATTCGATCTTTATCTACATGGTTTACGAGTCTTTGCAAATCGTTAAGATTCTGACTAACCTCTGCAAGCATGGCTTTGTGTTCTGTAGCAGCCCTTTCTTCCGCTTCTCTTCGTTCAGTCTGTGTTCTAGCTTCTTTTTCTGCTTTTAAACGTTCAGCATTTGCTCTAGCTTCCTCTGCTTCTCGTTTTACCTTTTCTGCTTCTGCTTGTCTAATTTGTTCTTCCGCTTCTCTTCGTTCAGTCTGTGCTCTAGTTTCTTTTTCTGCTTTTAAACGTTCAGCATTTGCTCTAGCTTCCTCTGCTTCTCGTTTTGCCTTTTCTGCTTCTGCTTGTCTAGTTTGATCTTCTTTTTTTCTTCGTCTAGCTTCCTGTGTTGCTTGTCTAGTTTGCTCTTCTGCTTGTTTCGTCTTCTCTGCTTCTGCTCTAGCTGCTTGCTCTTCTCTTGCTTTTGCACGGGCTTTAGCGAGCATCTCACTTAATGGACTCCGAGCTGGCCTTTGCATACCAGATGGACGCATTCTTCGACTACTACTTGCTGCACTTGTTGGTACACCTGCTTGTGAGCTTGAAGATGCACTTGAACTTTCTGGTGTTTGTCGTCTATCACTTGCTGCTTTTGCTGGTGCATCTACTTGTGGTTTTGAAGATACACTTAAACTTTCTGGTACTCTAGAAGTTTTTAGAAGTCCAGCTAATTCGTCATCAGACGAAGCAGAGCTTTCTACTCGTTGTTCAAAAATAGTGCTTGATTTTAAAGCATCACTTGTATTTTTTACAAGCGCTGCCCCGGCTGGAAATGCAGTAGTTGCTAATGCAATAACAGCACCTATTTTTAGCCCGGTTTTTCCAAAAAGACCACCGCTTACATCTTCCAAAGTTTCTAGATTTATTTCTTGTTTATTTTCATCGTAAACTTTTTCTGTAAATTTTTTGTATTCTTCTTTTGTAAAGTTAAATCCGTTTTCTTTAGCAAATGGGATTAAATCTTGCGATAAAAACTCTTCAGA
>JAIRLJ010000053.1 GCA_031259495.1 Oscillospiraceae bacterium
AAAAATTTAAAGATATAATAACAAAAAGTTGGACACCAAAACCCGACAAACGTCTAACTGCAGATCAAATTTACGAAACAATATTGAAATTGACTACTGAATAAAACGATATGTATTTGCAGATGTTATTGTATAGGGAGTTAGAGGCAAAGATCTATACGAAAATAATGTCGAGATTTTTTCGGGAAAATACATGTTTTTTAAAAAATTTGGAAAAAAATTTTCGCATATTTAAAAAAAGATTTGTCAAGAATTCATATAAAGTTTCCTTGTGAAATAAGAGGTGAACTAAAATGAAAGTGATAGCAAAAGGAAAAAATTTGCTTTATTTTTTAAGGGTTATGGACAAAAAATCTTTGGAAAGTTTGCAAAGTCATAGTACAGTAAACGAAGTTTTAGACTATATGTACAAATTCAAAAATAAAAAGGCTTTGGTATATAAAGACACTAACAATAATGAAAAATTTTTTACTTATTCAGAGTTTGTCAGTTCCTGCAAAAAAGCTGCTCTTTTCTTAAACAAAAAATTTTCTGGCGAAAGAATTGCTTTGATTTCAAGATCTGACGTTGATTGGATAAGGGCTTATTTTGCCATAATTTATTCCGGAAATACTGCGGTTTTAATACCAGAATCAGTTCCTGAAGAAGTTGCTTCAATAATGGTCTCTAAGTCAAATTCTAAAGCAATTCTTTGCGACAAACAAAATTTTGTTATTTCAAAAAAAATATCTAAAAATTTGAATATTTCTTTTGTTAAAAAAACACAAGCTTTCTTTAGTGAACGAGATAAACGAACTTTTAAGCTAGATATTTCATTGGATCCCGAGTCTGAAGCTTGTATTTTATTTACTTCTGGGACAACGACCTTCAGCAAAGGCGTAGTTTTAACGCACACAAGTATTGTATCCAATATTTATTCTGCTAAACTTGGCTTTCCTTGGGCCAACATAAAAAAAAGCTTGTTAATGTTGCCGCTTTTTCATATATTTGGGCTGATTCACGCAATGCTTGCGCGATTATCGCAAGGCACCGTTGTTTATATAGCAAATGATATGAAAGCGTTTATTAAAAATATTTTGTGGTCAAAACCTAGCGTACTAGCTTTGGTTCCAGCACAAATAGAAACTTTGATCGACATGATAGAATCTGATTCATCACTTCAAAGTATTTGCAAAAATCTTAAAGCAATTCTTGCTGGTGGTAGTAACGTTAATTCAGAAACCAAAAGAAAATTATTAAATTATAATATACAGCTTTACCAAGGCTACGGTTTAACTGAATGCATGTCCATAGCAGGTTCAACAGATAAAAGTTCTCACTTTGATTCGGTTGGAAAAGTTTATCCCGGAAATAAAGTTAAAATAGGACAAGATGGAGAAATTTTATTCAAAGGAAAAATTTTATTTAAAAAATATTTGGATCCTGAACAAACAAAAGAAGCTTTTGATAAAGAGGGTTGGTATAAAACAGGAGATCTGGGACATTTTGACAAAGACGATTTTCTTTATGTAACAGGTCGTAAAAAATTTTTAATAATACTAGATAACGGAGAGAATATTTCGCCCGAAGAAATAGAATCTCTGATTTGCAGGAACAAAAAAATTAAAGAAGCTTTGGCATTTGAAACAAAACTTGCAAATAATACAAAAGTTGTAGGTATGGAAGTGTATGCACCTGAACTCAGTCTTTCAAATATTTCTGATATCATAGATAAAACGAATTGTAAGTTAGAAAAACATAAAAGAATACATTTTATTACAAAAAGAGAAGAACCGTTTCCAAAAAATGCAGCTAATAAAATTATTCGCACTGGATTTGAAAATTCACTTCTTAAAAAAATTAAGAAAAATCTGATTTCGTCTTCTACAGTGGATTACAAAGAAAAAGATATAACACTCGACTCGAAGTTCGTAGAAGATTTAGGCATTTCTTCGGTTTCTTTTGGCAATATAGTAGTTCAACTTGAAGAAGAATTGGGCATAGAAATTTTAATAGAAGATATGTCTAAAATTTTAACAGTTGGTGATTTTTGTGCCTACATTCAAAAAAGATGTAGAGTTTGTGCCTAAAGTTAAAGTTACATCAAGTCCTAAATATTTATATAAAGATTTAAGTTTAAGCTTTAATGCCATGATTAATTATCTCGTAAAAGATATAGTTTTAGACGCTCATGGCAAAATGCTCTTACTTTATGAAGAAAAAGAAATTGTTGGGTTAGCTTTCATAACTTTAAAAAAAGCTACTTGTGCTGTTTGGTATTTATACATAAAAGAAAAAAAAAGAGGTTATGGTATGGGAAGAATTCTTTTTGATGAAATTTTAAAATACGCAAAAAAAAGAGATTGTACAAAAATTAGCTTCAAATTTCAAAGTATTTGTCCTTACAAAAAAAAACTTGTTCACATGTTCAAAAAAGCTGGGGGAAAAATTTTTTCTAAAAACTGGATGATTTATTTAAATATTAATAAAAAAATCTATGAAAAATGGCAAAGGAATCTTGAAAAATTCGAACCTTTGAAAAAAAACTTATTAAAAAAGGGCTTTAATTGTGTTAGCTTTAAAAAAGCTGATAAAAAGCTGATAGAAAAAATAAATAATCCCAAAACAAAATTAGACAAAACTTATAATCATAGAAAATTTATAAATTCTAAAAGAGATACGTTTGAAAAAGATTGTAGTTTTATAACTTGCAAAGATGGGGACATAGCTGCTTTAAGCATTATTTTTAGTCTTAGTAAAGAAGCCGTTGTTTTCAGATTACTTTTATCTTCACAAAAGTATAAAAATACGGGTGTAAATCTTCTTATACTCTTGTCTACTGTGGAAGAAATTTTTAAAGCAGGCTACAAAAAAATAATTATGCACATAGACAAAGATAATTTTCATATGATGACTCAGATAAAAGAAGTGCTTAATACAATAAAATATAAAATATTTAGTCAGCATTTCTGTGAAATCAGACTAAATTCCATGTGATAATTTAATGTTATAGCTATTTAATCTCATAAGTAACAGTATACTCGCCAAAAACCCAGCAGTTGTCTTCTTTGACTTCAAAAGAAACTGGCAAAACAATTCTGCCTGATTTATCTTTTCCAGAAAAGTCAATTTTAGATAATATAGAATTTTCATTCAAATTCTGAATAGTATCTCTCGGACCTATAACCTCTATGTTGATGTAAGTAACTTTGGCACTGAGCTCTTTGTTATTTGGAAGATTAATTTTTTCAAATTCTTTTATCGAAATTTTTTTCTTGTCTAGTCCAGAGGAGTTTAATTTTACAGTTATTTTTTTTGTTTCGTTTAAAATAAAACAACTCGTGTTAAGCTGTAACTCTAAGTCTAAAGAGTTTTTTTCTATACCTAATTTCGAAAAATTAATAGTTTCGGATTTTATCTCATTTATTGAGTTTAATAATTCTTTAGGACCAGATATTTCAAACTTCTCTGGAGAATAACTGATCAAAGACTTAATATAGTCCATTATGTTAGAAGTTTTTTTAAATTCTAGTACAGCGGGAAACGTTTTCTTGTTATATACCAATACAACCGTATTTGCAGTTTCATTACTTATCGATGAAAATTTTCGCTTAAAAACGTTGCCTTGTTTGTCATACAATACAAGCTTAGCATCAAACGAGTAAGAATCATTTAGAACTCCGGAAATATCTTCTTGCACAGAAACTCTATCTATTTTGTTCACTTCACTTTCTGGGCCATAAACTTTAACTTCTGATGGACTAAACTCGGTTTTTCCATTGTGTAGTTCTGGGCTTACGGTTCTTGTTATATTATCTTGTATATCAAAAGCTTTTTCCAAATTTCTATCGACCATAAGTTCTATATATTGAGGGGAAAGTGATATTATTTCGTATTTTTTATCGCCGATATTTTGGGCATTCAGTTCAAACCTGTAAACTCCAGGAAAACTAATATCTCCTCTGCCGTCTTTTTTTGCTACAACTCTTAAATCATTTTTTGTAACTTTGTTCACAAAATTTCCTTCTATTTGAACTATAGCTTTTAAATCTTTTTGTGTGTTTTCAAAAAAACCTTGATAACCTGAATTTTTTGCGCTAGAAGTTAAAACTATTTCTATAGGAATTTCAGAAATGCTTTTTCTTTCTTTATTTCGATCAGTAGAATAGAGGTAAGAAGAAGCTCCACACCATGCTATTATAGAAACAATAATAGAAAAAAACATAACAAATTTATTACTATAAAATAACTTAGCTATATTAATTTTTTTCATTTTTGTTTTCCTTTTTATCTAATTTTTTATCTGGTTCTCTATTTTTTTTCGAAGCTGTTTTTTTAAAAAATGTAAAGTTAAACTTTCCTGATTTAATTAATTTTTCATTTTCGAACATAGCGTTTTTTAGTTCTTTAAAAAGAGAATTTTCTGTATAATTTCTTTTTATAATACCATTTGTTGCTATCGAAATTTCTCCAGTCTCCTCTGAAACTATTACTAAAATTGCATCGGAATTTTCACTCATTCCGAGAGCCGCGCGGTGTCTAGTGCCCAATCCTGCGTCTATATTTTCATTTCTAGTTAACGGCAAAATACATCCAGCAGCATATATTCTGCTCTCTCTTATTATTACTGCACCGTCATGAAGAGGAGATTTATTAAAAAATAAATTACCCAATATTTCCACACTCGATTCCGCATCTAAAACTGTACCTGTTTGTATAATTTCTCCTAGTTTAGTTTGACGTTCAAATACTATCAAAGCCCCCGTTTTATTATTTTGAAATCGTATCGTACTTTTTATCACGTCTTTTATACATTTTTTTTTAGATTCCGTACTAATTTTTTGTGGTTCCAAGACGACTTCCGAAATTTTACTTCGCCCAACATATTCCAACATATGACGTATTTCTGGTTGAAAAATTACAGCAGCAGCTATACCTGCATATTGAAAAAAATACCAGAGTGAAACTCTTAATGTCATTAAATTGAGACATAAAGAAAGAATATAAGCTATAATCAATACACCAAGACCTTTAACTAGTTGCCCAGCCCTCGTTTCACGCACAAGACGTATAATGCTGTAGATTATGAAAGCCATAATAGCAATATCCAAAGTGTCTTGAAATAATCTATATTTTCCAAGAAAAGAAAAGAATGTTAAAACTTCCCTCATTTTTCTCCAAACTTCAATTTTATTTTTCTATTAGTCTTTTTATTTTCTCATAACTAAGCTCCAAGAAATTTCCAGGTTTTAAGTTTTTAAGCTTTAGTCCCCCTATCGAGACACGTTTAAGCAATAAAACTTTAAGATTTAAAGCTTCACATGCTCTTCTTATCTGTCTATTTTTTCCCTCTTTTAGAGTAATTATAAGCTTTGATTTGTTTAAAAAGTTCTTAGCAAGACACACTTGTGATTTTTGAAGTTTTTGTTTCAAGAGTGTCGACGGATTTTTTAAACCTTCAAGTTGTTTTTTTGAAACTCTTTGATTAACAACTACTTCGTATGTTTTTTTTATTTTTTTTGAAGGATGCATCACAGAGTTTGCGAATTCACCATCATTTGTTAACAAAATGAGCCCTTCAGAATCCTTATCAAGCCTTCCAATAGGATACAACCTTTCTTTAAAAAATTTGACCAAATCTAAGATAGTTTTTCTGTTTTTTTCGTCATTAGTTGTTGTAATATAGCCTTTAGTTTTGTAGAGTGCTATGTAACGCTTTTGAACTCTATTATCAATATTTAATTGCTTTCCAAGTACGCATATCTTTGCCTTAAGGTCTGCTTTATCTCCAAGTTCTGCAGTTTTACCATTAATCACAACTTTTTTCTCTGTTATTAAAACTTCGGCCTTTCTTCTGGACACTCCGAAAAATTCAGACAAGATTTTCTGGAGTCTTATTTTTTTGAAATCTTTGTCATCTGTTAAAAATCCATCCAAAATACTTACCCAAAAATCCACTTTCAATTAGTTTCGCTTCGTTTTCTGCAAAAAGCTCCTGACAAAGTATCACTTCTCCAGCAAGCTTATATTTTATTTTCCCTACAACTTGAAACTTTTTTATAGGTGCATAGAGAAAATTATCAAGTTCGATTTCGTGTACCACTAAATCAGACTTCCCTTTTTCGAGGTTAACACTCGGTAAATCATTTTGCAACACTGTTATTTCTTTAGTCTCAGATCCTACAACAGCAACTTTAAAAGGTTTTATTTTTTCCAAATTAATAGATTCGATTTTATCGAATCCGTAATTTAGCATTTTTTTATGGTCATTCCAATCATTTTTGTCGTTTAGTGTAACAGCTACAAGTTTTACGCCATTTCTTTCTGCACCCGATACAAGGCATCTACCGGCTATTTTTGTAAAACCGGTTTTTATACCAAAACAATCTTTATAATCGCGTAAAAGTCTATTACTATTTGGCATCTTTTTTACAATATCTGGCACTGTGAAAGGTACTTCACAAATTTTTTTCGAACATATTTCAAGAAAAGATTTATTATTTATGGCGTGTATACCGAGCAATGCCATATCGTATGCTGTGGAATGATGATCTCCTTCCTCGTCTGTATCATCAAGACCAGAAGGTGTAACAAAGTGCGTATTTTTCATCCCTATTTCTTTTGCTTTTTTATTCATCAGCTTTGCAAATTTTGGTATACTCCCGCTAATAGCTATGGCGGCAGACTGAGCAGCATCATTACCAGAAACCGTTAGCATCCCTTTAGCAAGACTCAGCAAAGGTAGTTCATCCCCTTCTTTTAAATACATAGACGAACCTTCTACGGGAACCATTTTATCGGTTATTTTAATAATTCTATTGTTTTTTTGAACCTCTTCTACAGTTAAAAGCGCGGTCATAATTTTTGTAGTACTTGCTATAGGTTTTTCTTGGTTTTCATTTTTTTTAAAAATTACAACTTTGTTGGAAGCGTCCATCAAAATTGCAGACTGTGCAGACACACTGAGTTTATTAGAAGACTTAATACTAGCATTGGTTTCTAAAGCTTTTGGATCAGTAAAATTATAGTCATATTCATTTGTTACAGCATATTGAGCGAATACAGAATCGTAATTTGGAATAAAAATACTAAAAAAAATCAAGAAAAAAGCTGTAAATTTTTTAAACATAAATATTTTCTCCTTAGATTTTTCAAAAAACCTGCTGTATAAAACAATAGGTAATACGTTGTTATGAATACGCATAAAGCTTGAATATTAATTTATAATCACGCAAACATAAATGATATGCCAAAATTTGCTGAAGATTAAAAAAATAAAATTTATTATTTTATAATTTAAAGAAGAAAAAAACACAGTATCGATTTTTATTAAAAAGGAGAAAACATATCTTTATGAATTTAAAATTCATAAAAATGCACGGTTGTGGTAACGATTACATATTTTTTGATTGTTTCTCTCAAAAAATAAATAATCCAGAAAAATTAGCAGTGAAAATTTCTGATCGCCATTTCGGCATAGGCTCAGACGGGATTATACTTATATCTTCATCTAAAATATCTGATGCTAAGATGACTATATACAACAATGATGGAAGTCTCGGAGGCACGTGCGGTAACGGAGCAAGATGTACAGCAAAATTTCTATTTGATAGACGAGAAAAATTTTTAAAAAGTAAAAATTGCGTCACAATAGAAACATCTTCTGAAAGAATCATAAAAATAAAAAAGAAAAAAATAAATTTTATTGAAACTTTTGAAGTCGATATGGGGGAAGCTTTATTTAAATCAATAAAAGTTCCAGTTTTGACAAATTTAGAAAATACTATTTGCTATCCTCTAAAAATAAAAAACAAGCTTTTTAATATAACTTGTGTTTCTATGGGAAATCCTCATTGTGTGATATTTTGCGATAAACTTTCCGGACTCAATATAAAAACAATTGGCAAAGAAATAGAAAAACATAAAATTTTTCCGGAAAGAGCTAATGTTGATTTTGTAAAAATTTTAGACAAAGAAACTATCAAACTTAGGGTTTGGGAAAGAGGAAGCGGAGAAACACTTGCCTGTGGAACCGCTGCATGTGCTTCGGTTGTAGCTTGTGTTTTAAATGCCTTCCATCAAAAAAATAAAAAAATAAAAGTAATTTTTCCCGGAGGGGAACTTTATGTTACCTATAAAGAAAAAAAAGTTTACATGCAAGGTCCAGCTACTTTTGTCTTTGAGGGCATATTAAATACAGATAATTTTTAATGACCTCCTGCTTGATAAAGGTTTTCTGTTTGCACTAACCAAGCGTCTGAAATCTTTCTCTTCTAGCTTTTCAGTTCGATTAATTCTCGTAATATAATTCCAGTATTTTTAGTTTCGCAGGAGGTCTACAACAACCTCCCAAACAATTCTACAAATTAATTATAACAGGAATTAGCTATGAATTAACTTGCGGTATTGCTTTGAGAATTTTGACTCAATTAACACAATTAGAGTTGCAAAAATATTTTCAAATAAGTTAGAATCTTCGGAGTCTGTCAAATCTTCGAGGAAGATCATTACATGCAGTTTAATAATTTTAAATGGATTGTTGGTACGATTTTGATGTGATTAAAATTTTTGAAATATTTGGAAGGGGATTTGTGTTTATGTTTAAAAAAATATTTAGTATGATTAAATCGTGTAATAGAGAAATAACCGTGTCATCTATTGTTGCAATCAGTTTTATTGCGATCATTAGTGTTGCTTCAGCGGCTAGTTTTGTTCATGTTGGAGATGGACCATTTGTTATGCATTATTATTCTGGAGATGAGTTCCCAGAAGTAGGAAAAATTAGAGAAGAAAATGGTGATGATAGTATAAGGGGTTTTGCTCACGATCTTCGCGAGCGTCATAATCATTTTGCTCGTGCGTATAACCAAATGACAAATAAAGGAAAATCCAGACTTTCTGACATTCGGGAAACGAATAGATATAAAGATTATGGGCTTCACAAATCGCCTGACGGAAGACATTATAAGTTTAGTGACTGGCTTCCAAATGCTCGAGCTGTTTTTCTTGTTGGAGATTTTAATGACTGGGGAAATAGTTTTGACCGAGAGTTTAATAAGGACACCGTGCAAAATCAAAAATGGAAGTTAAAAAAACTAACTGATGGTAGCTTTGAAATTTTTGTTCCCGTAGAAGAAATTAGAGATGGAGACAGATTTAGATTTCAAGTCGTGTTTGCAGATGGTAGTAATGATTGGCGTATTCCAGCCTATTGTTTTCATACGTCACAGGAAGAACGGCCTACTTGGAGCATCCCAGATTACAAAGATGGGTATCCAAAGGAATTTGAATTTTCCGGGAAAGTTGATGTGTTAGAACCTTATCGTTGGCTGAATGAGCGCCCAAAAATAGAGGAGCCTATTATTTATGAAGTGAATGTAGGTATGTCAGCAAGGCCTATACCACCCAGCAATAACGAAACGGACGAACAAAAAGAAGCAAGAGAACGAACGAAAAATGTTGGTACTTTTGAAAGTCTCAAAAGAGACGTGCTTCCAGTTGTTGTAAATGGTGGGTACAATGCCATACAGCTTACTGTTGCGGAATTTCCTTATTATGGTTCTTTTGGCTATCAGGTAAGTAATTTTTTTTCACCTAGCTGTCGTTATGGTAGTCCTGAGCAGTTTAGAGATTTTATAGATGAGGCCCATAGCAATGGAATTGCGATTATTATGGATGTAGTTTATTCTAATGCTGCACCTAATATAGGGGAAGGGCTTTCTAAATTAGACGGCACGGACCTTTATTTTGAAAATAGGCTGTCACCTTGGGGTACGCCTATGTTTGATTTTTCAAGACCCCATGTAGTGTCTTTTTTACTTTCAAACGTCGCGTTTTGGGAGAGGGAGTTTAACATAGATGGCATGCGTGTTGATGGAATTAGATCAATACTCTACGATGGAAGTGAAGCAAGAGGTGTGGATTATCGCAGTCAGTTTGGTGATTTAAATAGAAATAGTTCGACATTTCTTGCCTTGTTCAATAAATTGGTACATGAAATCAATCCAGGATTTTTTAGCATTGCTGAGGACCCTACTGGGCACACCGGTTTAGCGTCTCCTATAAGCAAAGGTGGTATAGGTTTTGATTTTGCATTTAATATGGGAGTGGCTAATTTTTTGTATTGTTTTGCAAATGAGTGGGATAAAAATAAGCTTATTGACGTGAAGCGACTTACTGGAGAAGCCTTGGCGACAAAACCTGGAGAAAAAAGAATTAACTATCTAGCTTGTCATGATCAGCACATACAAGACTGTGATGCAGGTAGTTTTATTTATAGAAGAGCGGAAGCTGATGGGAAAAATCATATGTATGATCACATGGGCACTGGCGATCGAGATCGCTTGATGAATCAGTCCATAGCTCTTCATAAAACTTTAAGATTGTTTACAGCTGTAATCGCAAAGGGAGGGTTTCTTACCTTTATGGGTGACGATTTTGGTCAAGATGAATGGAAAGATCCTCCTAGGCCAGGTAATGGTAATTCTTACAAGCATGCTTGTACAAAATTTGGTCTGCCTGAAAATCCTCGTTTAAGATATGGGATGCTTCGTGAATTTGACAAAGCTTCAAATCGAATCATAGGACAAAAGCGCTTTTTAAGTTCTAATCCTATATGTCATGTTGATGAAAGTAGGAATGTTGTAACCATTGAACGCGGGGATACGATTGTCGTATTTAACTTTAGTGGAAGTGCTTATGAAAGTTATGGTGTTGAAGCGAGTAGGAATGAATGGCAGGTTTGTTTGTCTAGTGATCAGCCGGAGTATTCGGGAGACAATGTTCCTAGTGACGGAAAAGTGAACTTACACAGAACTTATACTACAAAAAGGGAGCTTGATGGGAGAATGCGATTTTGTCTTGAAAAGCTTCCTCCGTATACTGCGGTATGCCTTGAAAGATTTAATTAGTTTTTGTTTGCGAATTAGTTATAGTATTTGCTGAATTTCACAAGTTATTTGCTGTTAATTCTTTTGAAGATAAGAACGGAATAAGAAAGGTGCTACTGGATTGGCGAGAAAAAAATCTAAAAAGAAAGTAGCTCTTTGTCAAAATACAACAAGTCAAATTATGTTCGTTTTTATGTTTGCGTTTTCTTTGTTGTCTCTTTTTATTAGCCTTATAGAAGGTGAAAATTTTTGGAAGAGGGCACATAAACTTACATGGGGAATATTCGGACCTGCAACCTTACTTCTGCCGATTATTTTTATGTGGTTATCTGTAAGGCTCTCAAAAAATCCCGAGAAGATTAAAATTAAAGTTTATTTTTGTTTTCTGTTTTTGATTTTTTGTTCTACTGCTAGTTTTATTTTTACGCAAAGTTTTATTGACATTTCAAATTATATTAAAGGTTTGTCGCAACTTTATTTGACAGGTGAAAACAAACTGAGTTCTGGAATGATGAGTGGGATAATTGGCATACCGCTTTTATTCACAGCTGGGAGAACAGGTGCCAAAATAGTTATTGTTATTCTTTTGTTTGCTGGAATCTTGCTTGTCACCGATACAAGCTTAATTTCTTTTTTTAGAAGTATAAAAGAGAAAACTGGTGCTTTGAGATTTTATGTGAAAAAGTTTTCTGAAAAAAGAAAACAAAATTTTGATGTAGATATTTTACAGAATCCGATTTTAAAAAATAAAAAACAAAAAAAAATTATTAGTGCTGAAGAGATTATGCCGTTTTCAGCTTTTAATTTGGTAAAAAACAAAGATAATAAGAACCAGAAAAGTCCAGTTTCTATAGATATAGAGCTTGATAAAGCTGCTTATAGTGGCCAAAAAAACAGAGATTTTTACGTTTTCCCTCCGATTAAACTTTTAGACGAAACTGAAAAAGTAAGTCAGCAAGATGTAGCTCAAGAACTACAGACAAATGGTCACATGCTTGTTGAAACATTGAATGATTTTAATGTCCAAACAAGAATTGTAAATATTTGTCGAGGACCTGCTGTAACGAGATACGAACTTCAACCTGCTGCGGGTGTTAAGATAAGTAAAATAACAAATCTTGCTGACGATATAGCTTTAAATCTTGCAGCCTCTGGCGTACGAATAGAAGCTCCAATTCCTGGCAAAGCTGCGGTGGGCGTAGAAATTCCTAATAAAATTATAAATTCTGTAAGAATGCGTGAATTAGTTTTATCTGCTGAGTTTTCTACTCAAAAAAGTAAACTTACTGTAATACTTGGCAAAGATATAACAGGCAATACAATAACAGCAGATCTCGCAAAAATGCCTCATTTGCTTATAGCAGGTTCAACTGGTTCTGGTAAATCTGTTTGTTTAAATTCGTTTTTAATAAGTCTTTTGTATAAAGCTTCGCCGATGGAAGTTAGATTTTTAATGATAGACCCGAAAGTAGTGGAACTTGGAATATATAATGGAATTCCTCACTTGCTTGTACCAGTGGTAACGGCTCCCAGAAAGGCTTCTGGTGCGCTTACTTGGGCTGTAAGTGAAATGCTTAAACGTTATCAAATGTTTGCTGAGAATAATGTCCGTGATTTGTCTTCTTACAATGAAATAATTAAAAACAAGATTAAAAAAAATAAAAAAAATATAAAACTAGAAAAAAAAGAGAAGGACGAAGATAAATTCTTGCCACAGATTGTGATAGTTATTGATGAACTTGCGGATCTTATGATGGTTGCACCGCGCGAAGTTGAAGACTCAATTTGTCGCTTAGCACAAATGGCCCGAGCTGCTGGTATGCATTTAGTTATAGCGACCCAAAGACCTTCTGTAGATGTTATAACAGGCATAATAAAAGCGAATATTCCGAGTCGCATTGCACTTGCGGTTTCGTCTCAAATAGATTCAAGAACAATTCTCGATTCAGTAGGAGCAGAAAAACTTCTTGGTCGAGGTGATATGTTATTTGCACCTGTAGGAGCGCAAAAACCAATAAGAATCCAAGGTTGTTATGTTGCTGATAAAGAAATAGAAAGCGTTGTTGAGTTTATAAAGACTCCGGATAAAAACAAATACGATGAAAAAATAATAAGCGAAATAGAAAAAAATGCTGTATTAGAAACTACTAAGGGTTCAGATAACAACAACAAAAAAGAGGATAATGAGGATCCTATGTTGCAGCAAGCTATTAAATGTGTAGTAGAGTTTGAACAAGCGTCTGCGTCTCTTTTGCAAAGAAAACTGTCTATTGGTTATGCAAGAGCTGGTAGACTCATTGACCAAATGGAAAAAAAGGGGATAGTAGGACCGAGCGAGGGCTCAAAGTCACGAAAAGTTTTTATTTCTCGACAAGAGTTTCTAGAAAAGTCTTTGTCTTAGTCGATTTTGCTAAAAAAATCTATATATAACACTAATCTTTTAAAAATTTATCGTTAATTTGGATAGTTAAGACTTGCATAATTTTATGTTTAAAATTTCTTCAAATTCAAACAGAAATAGATATTTTCACAAGAAATATATTATTTTACTGCTCTTTTTATTTGTTTTTTTATTTTTTAGTTCTAAATTTTTTCTTTTTTCTTCAAGCTTTCAAAATATATTTAAAAACGCAAAAGAATCCCCTAATTTTTCTAACGATAGAAAAGTTATGTCTGTTCACGTTTTAGATGTGCAAAAACAGGATGCAATATATATCAATTGTAATAACAAACACATCTTAATAGATTCTGGTGAATACTCGTCGTTTCAAACGGTAGATAGCTATTTAAAAAAACACAATGTTAAGAAATTTGATCTAATAGTGGCAACTCACCCTCATACTGATCATATGGGCTCAATGAGTGAAATAATAAAAAATTATAAAATCGAAAAATTTCTTATGCCACAAATGCCTTATGAGATAACGCCAACGTTTAAAAGTTATAAGTTAATGTTACAAGCGTTGGAAGAAAAAAATGTATTAGTTTTAAAGCCCAACCCGCCAGAAGATTTTCAAGTAGGAGATATGTTTATAACTATCTTTGCACCAAATAAAGAATATAAAAATACAAATAATAATTCGATTGTTATGTCTGTTGCTTTCAAAAATAAAAAAATATTGTTTACTGGAGACGCCGAAAAAGAATCAGAGCATGATATTATGAAAAAAGGTTTTGATATAAAAGCAAACATTTTAAAAGTTGCACATCACGGAAGTAATACCTCTACAACTACAGCTTTTTTAAAAAGTGTCTCGCCAGAATATGCTGTTTTGTCAACTTCAGATGAATATATGGAAAAATTTGGATTTAAGGAACCAGACAGCATAAAAAGACTAGAAAGCTTTGGTGTAAAAATATTTAGAACCGATTTAGACGGTACGGTGATATTCAGAACCGATGGAGAAGAAATAAAAGTTGAATGCGAAAAAGAAAGAAAATACAATTAATATTTACAATAAAATTAGCCTAGTTTTATTTTTTTAACCAACGCTCATTATTTCTTTTCTTCTTCTCCATCTTCTTTCCCTTTCCTCTTTTTAGCTAAACAAATTACCACAACCAACTCCACTGGCAGCAAGTAAGGTAACATTATGCTGAGTATTGTTACCTAAGATTTTCTGTTTTTCCACCAGAGATATTTTTGTTCTTGTTCATTTAGTTAATCTATAAAAATGTAATGTGAAAAACCCGTAACGAAACTTTTAAACCCCCAACAGCAAGAACCCCCCAATTTTCATAAGGATTAAGTTTACCATCAAAAACTTGTTTTTATATTACTAAGCTACTAGAACGTGCAGCTGTTTATATGGGCTAGTGTATCATATTAACTCTATTGCGGATATATCCACAAAGCTTAGTTGAGTGAGTGTGTACTTCGAAGTAAGTTGCAACTTTTTTTAATATTATGGCACTCTAATTTTCTATAGATAGTCTACCGATATATTAATATCATGCTGTAATTTAACAAAAAATATTTAGTATTATTTTTTACAAGATAGTCTAATTTGAACTCAAAAAACCGCTTAAGCCAGGTGACATATATGGGTTTGGGGGGTTGGGGTTTGAAAGTTTCGTTAAATTCAACTTTTCGAGTCAACACTTCTATTTCTTTATTTCTTGTGTACAATACGTTGAACTAATTTTGAGTTAAACTTAACTTTTTTTGTTTTTGTGACATACGCTAATTTTTAAAGCTTTTAGCTGACTCTTATATACTTCACTTGGTGATGAACTCATAAGTTCAAAAGAATTAGAGGCCTTTGGAAAAAATATAACATCTTTTATACTTTCACACCCAAGTAAAATCATCAAAAGTCTATCAAATCCAAAAGCAAACCCGCCGTGAGGAGGAGTTCCAAACCGAAGAGCATTTAATAAAAATCCAAATCGATTTTCTACCTCATTTTTATTTATCCCCAAAACTTTAAAGATTTCCATCTGAAGTTTAATATTATTTATTCTTATTGAACCTCCTCCTATTTCGTTGCCATTTAATACTAAATCATAGGCTCTTGCTTTAATTTTTTCAGGGTAAGTTTCTAGAAATTCTAAATCTTCATCTTGTGGAGCTGTAAAAGGATGATGTGCAGCAACTAAACGATTTTCACATTCGCTGTACACAAACATAGGAAAATCTGTTACCCAGAACAAGCTATCAGCTTTGTTCTCTAAGAGTTTTAATTTTTTTGCGATTTCAAATCTCAAATTTCCAGCTGTATAAAAACAATTAAGTCTTACTTTATCCGCAACAACAAAAAGTATATCTCCCGATTTAATAAAAGCTTTTTTTCTTATAGAAATTTTCTCATCTTGGCTCAAAAACTTTTCAAAAGAAGAACTAACTGTTCCGTCTTTATCCAATTTAGTAAAAACTAAACCTTTTGCTCCATAAGTTTTTAATTTTTCAGAAAGTTTTTCTATTTCTTTTCTTGAAAAACTTTTTGCTGCATTTTCAGCTTTTACGCCAACCACTGATCCACCAGAATTTATAGCATCTTTAAAAATTTTAAAATTAGTATCAGAAAGTTCATCATCTAAATGAATAAGTTTCATTTCATATCTTAAATCTGGCTTATCTGATCCGTATTTTTCTATACATTCGTCATAAGAAATTTTTCTGAGAGGTAATTTTATTGTTTTTGAAAAAAATTTTTTAAAAAGTTTTTTTATAAAATTTTCAACAACAGTCATTATATCTTCTTCGTCTGCAAAAGACATCTCAAGATCTATTTGAGTAAATTCTGGTTGCCTATCAGAACGTAGGTCTTCGTCACGAAAACATTTGGCAATTTGTATATAACGATCAAAGCCAGCTATCATAGCTAATTGTTTGTAAAGTTGTGGAGATTGCGGCAAAGCAAAAAATTTTCCAGGGAAAACACGAGAAGGAACCAAATAATCGCGAGCACCTTCTATTGTTGACTTTGTTAAAACAGGAGTTTCTATTTCAAAAAATCCATATTTATCAAAATGTTCACGCGTAAACTTTAATATTTTGTGTCGCATAATAAAATTTTCTGCAAGATTTTTTCTCCGTAGATCTAAATATCTGTACTGCAATCGAAGCTCTTCTTTTACATTAAGTTTTTGAACTATTTCAAATGGTGTAGTTTCAGCTTTCGAACAAATTTCCAGTTTGCTTACTTTTATCTCAATATTTCCTGTTAATAAATTTTTGTTTTTATTTGAGCGCTCCATTACTTTGCCAACAGCTATTATTACAAATTCACTTTTTAATAAAGAAGCTTTCTCAAAAAGACTAATATCCTTTTTTGAAAAATTTAGCTGGACAATTCCAGTTATGTCACGCAAATCAACAAAAATGAGATGCCCAAGATTTCTTTGTTTGACAACCCAACCACAAACTGTAACTTTTTTTCCTATATGTTTGGAAAAAATTTTACCGCAGTAGTTTGTTCTCTTATATTTCATAAGATTTTTTTCCTGTGATTATTTTTATAAAATTTACCCTCTGTTTTAAAATCTTATTTTAAAATTTTAATTATCTGAGTTGCAAACTCATACTTTTTTAGAGAAATTTTTTTTATTTCTCTTGTTTTCAAATTTTTCAAATCTGCTTCTTTTTTTTCTAATTCCTCTGAACCCAAAACCAAAACAAATCTAGCACAAATTCTATCAGCATATTTTAGTTGAGCTTTCAAACTTCTTCCAAGAAGATCACATTCGCAAGATATAAAATTTTCACGCAAAACCCTACAAAAAACTACAGCACAAGACCTTAAGTCTTCTTGAACATTTATTATGTAAAGATCTAAATTATCATCTTTTTTAATTTTAATATTATGATTTTCTAGTGCCAATAAAAGTCTATTTACTCCAAGTCCAAACCCAAGTGCAGGCAAATCTCTTCCGCCCATTTCTTTCACTAGGTTGTCGTACCTACCGCCACCGCACACTGTTTTTTGGGCACCTAAAGAATTGTCTACCAATTCAAATACTGTACGAGTGTAGTAATCAAGCCCTCTTACTATTTTGGGATCAACAGTATATTTTAGTTTTAAATTTTTTAATTTATCTTTTACACTTTCAAAATGTTGATAACATTCATTGCAAAGATAATCCAAAGTAATTGGCGCATTTAAACTTATGTTTTCACATTGCTGACTTTTACAGTCTAAAATCCTTGCCGGGTTTTTTTGTAAACGTTCAAGACACATTTGACAAAGTGCTGATTTTTTTAACTCAAAATATTCATGTAAAGCGTGAAAATATTTTTTCTTGCATCTAGAACATCCAACAGAATTAACTTTAAGTTCAATATAATTTGCCAAAGAAAGCTCATCCAATATTTTAAAAGCAAAATGCATAACTTCAGCATCAGCCTCAGATAAATTTGAACCAAAAAGTTCACAACCAAACTGAAAAAACTCTCTATATCTACCAGATTGTGGTTTTTCATATCTATAAAAAGTATCAAGATAATAAACCTTTAAAGGCAACATAAAATTACAAAGCCCGTGCTCCAAAATAGCCCTAACAACTCCAGCTGTGCCCTCAGGACGAAGGGTTAATGATCTTCCACCTTTGTCTTTAAAAGTGTACATTTCTTTTTGCACGATATCCGTTGTTTCACCAACCGAGCGGTTAAAAAGCTCAGTTGCTTCAAAAACGGGAGTTTTTATTATTTTAAAATTATAACTTTTAGCAGTACTTTCGAAAACTTTTTTTAAAAAATTCCATTTATATTCTTCGTTCGGCAAAATATCTTTTGTGCCTCTTTGAGCTCTTATTTTTTCTTTCAAACTACTTCCCTTCTTTTATGGCGTACCTTTATATTTTCATCTAATTTGCCTTTTAAAAAAGCGCTCATTAAAATTTCAGCTGTAGCAATATTGGTTGCGTACGGTACATTGTTAATATCACAAGTCGTAAAGAGTTTATTTTCTTGTTTACAACAAATTTCATTATCTACTATTCCTCTAAAAAAAAACAGTAAATCTACTTCATTATAATAAACTCGAGCTCTAAGTTGTGTTATACCACCATCTTCAAGCGAAAAAAGCGCAATTGCTTCTAGATTAATTGCCCTTCTAATTTCTCTTTCTACAGGACAAACAGTGAAAATTTTACATTTTTCAAAAATATCTTTGTAAGTTAAACAAAAGCGTCTAAATATGTTTAGCCTATAAATATCTGAGAGTAACACTAAATTTATTGGAAAATCTATCATACAAGCGTCTCGAAACGTGCTGACATTTTTTTCAATGCTTCAAAAGGTAAGCCAAGACTGGGAAAACCTAAACCTTTAGTCATGCCAAAAAAAATAAGTTCATCTTGAGGAATAATTCCCATAAGCTGAAAGCCTGTTGCATCTACTACTTGATCCAAATCATCAAAAAACTTAAATCTTAAAAAACGTTCTCTTGAAAATTTATTTATAACAAGCCTCGTTATAATTTCAGGTTTTATTTTGAGCAATCTTTGTCTAATTTTTTTCGTATTACTTACAGATTCAGGTTCCGTCGTAGTAACTGCTATAAGCTTATTAGAAGTAGCAATAACCGATTCGAAAATTTTTCCTACGTTAAAAGGACAATCTATAAATATATAATCAAAATTTTTAGAAAATAAAAACATCAATTGAATAAAAACAGAAGAACTCAAAGCAAATTCAAACTCCAGAGGCGCAATTAACAAAAAAAGGTTTTTATATTTTTTAGAAGATAATATCGCTTCCTTCGGCTGACATTTACCCTTTATTACGTCCGAGGCATCAAACTTAATTTCTCCGTCCAAATCTAATAAAAAATTTAAACTCCTAAGCCCAGCATTCGCATCCACAAGTAAAATCTTTTTATTAGAATTTCTAGCTAACATACCGCCCAAAACAACAGCCAATGTTGACTTACCTACTCCGCCTTTTGCAGAAGTTATAGTCGTAATATTGCGCACTTACACCTCCGACAAGAAAGCTGAAGAAATACTCGCTGAAAAAACAACATACATCACAAATATTATTCCGCGATAATATGAGATTCTTTATCCTCTTCTAATTTTTTTATTTTTAAAAATTCATATTTTTTGCTCAACGCAAAAACTGAGATTATCCATGCACCTACCACTAAAAGCAAAGCTATAGAAAGAACAGGAGCCATTTTTATTACACCAGCATCACCAACTATAGCTGCAAGTGCCGTAACAGTAACTGCGCCTCCTGCCTTACCCATACGTCCACCAAAAGTCTCCACTGCCGCCTGACCCTCAGTTTTAAGAGTAGGATCAAGTGGTATATAAGCCATCTGTTTGCTAGAGTCATAGAGCGAATATTTTATACCCTTACAAAGCCCATCTGTAAACGTTCCGAGCCAAAACACTAACGGAGTAAATGCTAACCCAAAGAGCTGTATATCAAATCCACCGTGAAACTGCGCGTAAAATAGCAAACAAAAGAAAAGACCACCAAGCCCTAATAAAGAGATAGGGGTAATTGCCGCAACAGTTCTCCACTTACAAGCCCTTATTATATTGCTTGCTACAATGGTGACAAAAATAGTTATAACTCCAGTAACAATCGAAAGATAACCTTTTAATGCGTTAAAAGCAGCATCTCCACCCAATTGTTCACTAAAAACTTTAATCCTATCATTGTAAACAACTTCTGTTAAATGAATAGCAATCCCGTAGCCCAAAGTTATGAAGAGCATAAACATAAGATACGAAGAAGTAAAAATCTTTTTTACACTTCGACCCAGGGACATCTCTTTTCTTTTTTTCTCTATTTTTACATTTTTAGAGCTATAAAATTTAGGATTCGTCAGTATTTTTTTATTCATGTACTTATAGAGACACAAAAGTAATATGCCTAAAAATAGTACCACGCTCATTTGAATTATAACGTTTTGAGTTAATGCATTCGAATTGCCACTCTTTGTTGCCCTTTCTGTGAAATTTGACAAATATATTACCAGAGAACCCGTAAAAATAAGCCCAAAATTACCTATACAAGCAAAAAGCCCATAAAACCTCTTTACTTCATCTTTTTTAGTTATTTTGTTTGCAAACTGCCAAAACAAGGCGTTTATCGCCACACTTCCCCAAAGTTCTGCCATTATATAGAACACAAAAAAAGTCCAATTCCCTATCAGTGAAACAGTTGGAGCAATTCTCGGCAGATCATGCATTGCGCGATTAGTCCATTCAGCAGAAGGATGAAGAATATCTCTCATTGGAAAAAGTACAAAGCCAAAAATTGTAAAAAACGCCAAAAAAAAAGTCACGGATACATAAAAAGTTTTTTCTACTCCAATTTTTTTAACGAGAATGCTATAAGCTGCAATTGCAACAACGGCCATAGGAAGAACTCCCCACAATTTTGCAGCCGAAGTGCAAGGAGAACCACCTCCTGTAGCTACCCTTATAACCAGAGTGTCCTTCAAGTCCCTTATTAGAGCATAAATAGCCAGCATACAAAACATCATCATACTCATCGGTAAAAATTTCTTCATTTCCCAGCCATGGATAGGCCAAATAACTGCACGCAACCTGCCAAACCCTTTTGACGAACTAGAACCACCGTTCATTCAAAAATCCTCTCAAAACTTCATTTTTTATATATATGTAAAAACCAGTAATCTAAACAAAAATACAAAGGTAAAAATTTTAAAACTAATTTCTTAAGTTACCTGTCGCAAACAGTAGTGATTTTAACAAAAGCCAACAAATACTGCAAACTTAAGTAGGCAATAGTCACCTTCAAATTCACAAAACTTCTAAATTATTCTTAATCACATCCCAAAAATTTAATACTCTTATCTAAATGCCGTGCCAGACCTTTCAGAACGCAGCAAAAATACAAGAGAATTAAGTTTTAGTTGAATAAAAATAAGCAGTTACTAAAGTAAGCCACCTTATGTAAGTCAGCGTTTTCCTATCTTTCCAGGCTGTTACCAACCAAGTATTTTCGGCACCATTGAACTTAACTTCCGTGTTCGGCATGGGAACGGGTATACCCTCAACGTTATCGACACTGACCGGATCATACTACCACACACAAAATAAAATTACAAACCTATGTTATGTTGATATACGATTACTGTCATAATATATATACTTAGTTACGTGCACATAGCAATGTATAACAATGAAATTGACAAGCAAAATCTATCTAAAAAATGTTGTTTTCATTGGAATTTTGGGGAACTTAATTAGAGCTGATCGCTGTGTAGTTTTGAGAGTTCAGGTTTTAATTTATTTTACTAAGATTTGATTTTTAGAAATTCTTTTTTTAAAAGAATTAATGCTTTTTTCTCTATTCTAGAGACATAAGAACGCGATATATTTAACCTTTTAGAAACTTCTTTTTGAGTTAAAACAGGCTTAGAATAAAGACCGTATCGCGATTCAATTATGGTTCTTTCTCTAGACGAAAGTGCACTTTTTATATATGAATAAAGTTTTTCTGATTTAAATTTTATATCTAAATTTTCTACTATATCATCGTCTGTTGACATTATATCTAAAAGCGTAAGATTGTTGCCGTTTTTGTCCGTATCTATAGGGTCGTCTAGCGATGTTTTTTTTGCAGATTTTCTAACATTCCTGAAAAACATTAAAATTTCGTTTTCTATACATCTAGCGGCATAGCTTGAAAGACGTATTCCTTTATCCATATTAAAGGTATCTATGGCACGTATTAAACCTATAGTTCCTATAGAAACCAGATCATTCTGATCATTTATATTAGTCGTGTAATATTTTTTTATAACATGTGCTACTAAACGAAGATTATGTTCTATAAGCTTGTTTCTGGCAGATTTATTGCCTTGTCTCATTAATTCGAGTTGTTTATGTTCTTCTTTCAATGAAAGTGGCAACGGAAAAAAACTCAACGTTGACATTCGCAAAAAGAAAAATACACATGTACTTAAAATTGTTGTCAAAAAAGATAATATAAAAAATCACCTCAAAAAAGATCAAGTAAGTTTTTTATCTAAAAAAACAATTTTAAACTTATTAGCCTCTTTTGAGGTATTTTAAAAATTTTTATTTCTAATAGTTTATAGATTTATAAATAAAATTAGACTTCATTTATAAAAATAATCTCGCATAATTATTTTTTAGGTGATAAAACAATGAAAAAAACACAAAATGTAATCTTTTGGATAACTCTTTTAATAGGATACATAATTTTTGCTTTATTAATGAAGAGAGCATATCATGAGGTCGACAAACAAATAATTAAACAACAAACACAAAATTTTCCACTTATGATAATAGATGCTGGCCATGGTGGCGAGGATAGTGGAACAATATCTGCAAAAGGAGTTTATGAAAAAGATATAAATTTAAAAGTAGCTAAAATACTAAAAGATCTTATGCTATCGTCAGGGTTTGAAGTAATAATGACCAGAGAAACCGACACTTCTATTTACGATAAAACCGCTTTAACTTTGCGCCAAAGAAAAGTTTCTGATCTTAACAATAGGCTAAAAATAGCAAATAGCAACAAAAACGCTATACTAGTCAGCATACATCAAAATTCTATTGCTCAAAAAACCTGCAAGGGCTCTCAAGTTTTTTATTCTACAAGTGACAAGTTTAGTCAAATTCTCGCTGAAAATGTAAAAAAAACATTTAACTTAATTGATCCAAAAAATAAAAGACAAGTAAGACCTGCCAATAATGATATTTTTTTATTAAAAAACGTTAAAACACCAGCAATTCTAGTTGAATGTGGGTTTTTATCAAATCCAGAGGAAGCCGAAAAACTTACAAACTTCAACTATCAAAAACAAGTAGCATTTGCCATATTCTTAGGATACATAGAATACTCTAAAATTTTTAATTAAATTTTTAAAAAAGTGAATATTTTCATATTAAAAAGACAAAGCTAGAACAAAAGAAAATTAGATGGAGAAATTATGGCAGAAAAAAATATCGAGATATTTCTACAAGAAGTGGCCAAGAATGAAAAGATGAGAAATGAATTCTCCGAACTTTCAAAAGATTTTGCAGAAAAACAAGAAAACCAAGAAAAAAACAACGAAAAAACAGAAAAAAAATTTTTTGAAAACAAAATTCAGCCTGCCATAAAAAAATATGGATTTGAATTAACTTACGAAGATTTCAAAAATAGTTCAAAACTTATAAAAAAAACTGAACAAAACAGAATAAACTCAGAATTGGATTTTGATGCGTTAAGTTCTGTAGCAGGTGGAAAAGCAACTGTGTTAGGAGTTATGGCATGTCCTTTGAAAGGTAATTTAAAGCACAGTGGAGTAAAAATCTGTAGCTGTTGGTTTGGAGGTGCCGGGGGAAAAGGAGTTGCAAGCCCAAAAAAGAACAATTTAGGAATCGTCGGCGCATGTGCATGCGCTGGCGCTGGAACCGGAGCAATTACAGTCAAATAAAACAATAAACCACCAAAACTCCAACACATTCCAAAAAACCTAAAATACAACCCCACAAACCTCTTTAAACAAAAACCACCAAACACCTTTTAAACAACAACAACCCTCTTAAATACTTAAATAACAACATCCCTCAACCCCTGTTCTAAAAAAATCTAAAAAACAAAGCTCGCTATAGTACACCCAAACCATTCACAAA
>JAIRLJ010000010.1 GCA_031259495.1 Oscillospiraceae bacterium
AAAAACAACAAACCTTGGGTAATAACACTCAGCATACTGCTACCGTTACTTGCTGCCAGTGGCGTTGGTTGGTGGTACTTTGTTTGGGCTAAAAAGAAGAGAGGGGAAGAAGAGGGGGAAGAGTAGTTTTGCAGGAGATTTAGTTTAAAAACCTCTTAAAAATTCTCATTTCATTGGTGGTGAGCCATCGGAGATTCGAACTCCGGACCCCCTCATTAAAAGTGAGGTGCTCTGCCAGCTGAGCTAATGGCTCGTATTTTCGAAGGACCAACACACAATGGCTGGGGCAGCTGGATTCGAACCAACGAATGACGGAGTCAAAGTCCGTTGCCTTACCACTTGGCTATGCCCCAACATCACACAAAAACATACTATAATACCTGATACAAAAAACAAAACTTCAAACAAAATCGCAGATGGGGTGGATAATCGGATTCGAACCGACGGTCTCCAGTGCCACAAACTGGCGCTTTAACCAACTAAGCTATACCCACCAACTACACAATCAAATTTAAAATAGAAGTGGTGCGCCAAAAGGGATTCGAACCCCCGACCTACTGCTTAGAAGGCAGTTGCTCTATCCAACTGAGCTATTGGCGCAAAGCCAAAAACAACTTTTCACGTTTTAAACTGGCCATGGAGCGGGTGATGGGGATCGAACCCACACAACCAGCTTGGAAGGCTGGAGTTCTGCCATTGAACTACACCCGCCAATAACTCCACTAAAAGCTGTAATATATCCAGACCGTGCCTCATCCTAGCATAAGGCAAAAATAAAAGTCAAAACAGCTTTTTCTTTAATAGTCGTTTCTAGATAATTCATTTTTTTAATGATTAAAATTCTTTATTTTATAAGTTAAACTTAACAATGGCCCGACTTTTGGTATTTCCAATGCATTAGCGTATTTGAAAACCACCTTTTTAAAAAGAACCGTTTTTTGCAAAGAGAGGCGAGAAACAAAATAGATTTTGTTGCATTAAATTTCTCTAATTTCAATTTTTTGAATTTTGTTTTGATAAATTATAAAAATTAGATATTATTTTTTGAGTTATCGATAAATATTTCGACATTATTTATCTTGGCTTAGCGCGTTTAGTTGAAATAAAATTTTTACCTATGATACAATCGAGACCGTGGCTTATTTAGATTTTTTCGCGTTTTGAAAGTTATTTGTTTTTCTATTTTGGAGGGTAGAATAGTGAGATCTTTGGATTTAATTACCAGCAAGTGTAAAAAAGAGCATATTCCTGCTTTTAGTGTTGGCGATACTGTTTGTGTTAGTTTAAAAATAAGGGATAGTGGGAAAGAAAGGATTCAGTCTTTTAAAGGCGTTGTTATTTCAAGAAAAGGTTCTAGTATATCCGAAAACTTTACTGTTCGGCGTATTTCTCATAATGTTGGAGTAGAAAAAATTTTTCCTATTCATTCACCGAATGTTGAAAGTCTAAAGGTAATTAGGTTTGGAAGGGTCCGCAGGGCGAAGCTTTACTATCTGCGAAATAGAACTGGAAAAGCTGCCAAAGTAAGTCAAAAAATCGTCTAGCAATTTTGTGATTATGTTGCTATGTTGACACTATGTTGTTTAAAAGAGGGAGTATCTTTTGGAAAGTGATATTTTATTCGACAATGTTCCTAACAAAAGTAAGAAAGTGACTGCGTCTGTTATAGAATGGATAGAAGTTGTGGTTTTTCCCATAGTTGGAATATTGTTGCTGAATGTGTTTTTTTTAAATAATGTTGCTGTTAAGGGTGATTCTATGTTGCCAACTTTACACGACAAAGAACAAATGCTTGTGTTTAGGTATGTTTTCACTAATCCGAAGCCAAAAGATATTGTGATTATAGAAAATATAAAAATTCCCGGACATGAAAGAATAGTTAAGCGAATTATTGCAGGAAGTGGCCAACGTTTTAAAATAAGCTCTAGCGGTGGTGTTTATGTTGATGGGAAATTGTTAGATGAGCCTTATATTAATGAACCCATAAAAGCGCTGCAAGCGAATATGACTAATATGAAATTAGATCAAGAAATAGTTGTATCTAAAGGTGAATATGTTGTTTTAGGAGACAACAGAAATTATTCGTCTGATTCTAGAGATATTAGAATTGGTTACGTCAAGAAAAAAGATATAGTAGGTAGAGCCGCTTTTGTTTTGGTTCCTATTTCTGATTTTAGAATATTGCATTAGTAGTTTTGTATGAATATACAGTGGTTTCCAGGGCACATGGCTAAAGCGAAAAGGCTATTAAAACAAAAATTAAAGTTTGTGAATTTAATCGTAGAAATTTTGGATGCTAGAGTCCCTTTTAGCAGCATGAGTTCAGATCTTGTTGGATTGACGTTTAGTAAACCTAAATTAGTTTTATTGAGTAAATTTGACCTTGCCAACGAAGCCGCGACCAAATGTTGGTTGAGTTATTTTAGAGATGTGGGATTAATTGCTTTAGCCGTCAATTTGAAATCTGGTCAGGGTCTGGAAAATTTTTCTTCAATTGCAAAAAGTCTTTTAAATAAAAAAAAGAGTGAAAAGATCAAAGTTTTAGTTTGTGGTGTGCCAAATGTTGGTAAGTCTTTGTTTATAAATAAAGTAACAGAAAAAAAAAGAGCAAAAGTCGAAAATAGACCTGCGGTTACTAAAGGAATTAGTTGGTTTGTTGGTAAAAACGGACTAGAGTTTCTGGACACACCTGGAATTTTGTGTCCAAAATTTGATGATCCTAAAGTGGGGGAGAAGTTGGCTTTTATAGGAAGTATAAAAGATAATTTGTTCGATAGTGTCTCTTTGTGTGAACGTTTGCTACAAATACTTTTAAAAAATTATAAAAATGCTGTTGAGAATAGATTCAAAGTTGACCTAAGTTTTACTACGGCACAAGAAGCTCTTAGAAAAATAGGAAGAAAAAGAGGAGCAATTATATACGGAGGAAAAATAGATTTGAATAGGGTCTCCAATTTAATATTAGAAGAGTTTAGAGCTGGAAAAATAACTAAAATAACTTTAGAAAATTCCTAGAAAAATTTTAAAAATCTATTTTTTTGGGACTTTTTTGTTTTTAACAGATGATATCATAAAATTTGGTGTGAAGATTTTTATACTCGTTTGGAGATAGAACGAATATTACTCTGTCGAAGGGGAGATTTGGCGAAAAAATGGCAGCCAAATTTTTAGTAAAAAATGGATATTTTGTTTGTAATGCAAATTTTATCTCTAATTTTGGCGAAATAGATATAGTAGCAAAGGACAAAGAATTTATTTGTTTTGTTGAAGTAAAACTCAGAAGCAGTATACATTTCGCATATCCTGTCGAATTTGTTACAAAAGCAAAGCAACGTAAAATTATAAAAACAGCTTATTTGTACTTGCAGGAAAAACCAAGTATTTTGCAACCAAGATTTGATGTAATAGAAATTCTAATATTTAAATATCATAAATATAAACTAAAAATTAGGCATATAAAAAATGCTTTTAATCCAGGAGAATTATTTGAATTTTGCTGATCTTCATTGTGACACAATATACGAATGTATAACAAAGAAACAAAGTTTAAAAAATAATAATTTGGCGATTTCTATAGAAAAGTCTGAAGTTTTTGAGAATTGGTGGCAGTGTTTTGCTGTATGGATGCCAGATGATGGTTTTCTAAAGAAGAATTTTGTATTTAAGTCTTTAAATTTTTGGCATAAAGAAATTTTAAAATACGAAAATTTTAAATTTTGTACCAACAAGAAAGATTTTGATTCTAGGGAAAAAATAAAAGCTATTCTTACAGTGGAAGGATCGTATTTTTTAGAAAATCTAAGTGATTTAAAAAAAGCTTATGATCTTGGAGTTCGTATATTAACTCTTACTTGGAATGGCAAAACTTTTTTGGGCGATGGTAATAAAGTTAAAAATCCAAGTGGTCTTACTGATTTTGGAAAATGCGTTTTAAGAAAAATGAGTGCTCTTGGCATGATAGTAGACGTATCACATGCTAGCGACAGGCTATTTTATGATACTGTGGAGATTTTGTCTGGTAAGCCTTTTGTTGCTACGCACTCTAATTCTCGTTCTATTTGTTCACATAAACGCAATATAACAGATGAACAATTTTTAATAATAAAAAAATCTGATGGCATAGTGGGTTTAAATTTTTGTTCCAAATTTCTAGTCAATAATGAAATTGCTTCAATCTCTGATGTTTTGCGTCATGCTGAGCATTTTTTAGAGCTTGGCGGAGAAAAAAATTTATGTATTGGAAGTGATTTTGATGGCTTATCTAGAGAGGAAATTTGTAGTGGAGTTTCAAACATAGACTGTATTCCAATGCTGTACAAAGAATTTTCTAAATATTTTGGAGAAAAAATCTCAAAAGACATTTTTTTCAATAATGCTAAGAATTTTTTTCTTAATAATTTTCCTTCTTTTTAGTTGAAAGGGTATAACTTGGCTCTTTATGCAATAGCAGATCTTCATTTTTCGTTTTCTGCAAATAAATCTATGGATATTTTTGAGGGATGGGAAAATTATGTTTACCGTCTAAAAGAAAACTGGATTTCCAAAATAACTGAGAAGGATACAGTGGTTATAGCCGGGGATATTTCTTGGGCGCCGTCATTAAAAAAATCTTTTGAAGATTTTTATTTTCTTGAGAGTTTACCTGGTAAAAAAATAATTATGAGAGGTAATCATGATTATTGGTGGTCAACTAGAAAAAAAGTTGAAACTTTTTTTAAAAATAAAAATTTTATGACACTTGAACTTTTGCATAACTCTGCTCACAAAGTTGAAAATTACGCTATTTGTGGAACTAGAGGGTGGCTTATAAAGCCAAAAAGTTTCAAAGACGAAAAAATAATTTCAAGAGAAATTTTAAGGCTTAAGTTTTCTATAAATCTTGCTCTTAAAATTTCTTCAGAACCGATTGTCTTTTTTCATTTCCCACCAATTTTTGTGAGTGAAGTTTCTGAGGAAATTTTAGGTGTTTTGATCGAAAATGGCATAAAGAGATGTTTTTATGGACATGTTCACTCCAAAGACGCAGAAAATAAAGCGTTTTCTGGGAATTACAAGGGCATAGAGTTTAAATTAATATCAGCAGATATGGTAAATTTTGAACCAATAAAAATATGAAAAGTCAGTATTAAAATAAAATATTTTCTAAGTTGTTTGACCTAAATATTAAAAAGTTTTTGTTAGATTTATTTCGTTGACACTTAGAATATGTCAGCGTTAGAATTTCGATATTGTTCGTAAAGTTATAAATCAGATTTTTTGAAAAATTGCAACTGTTTTAGTGAGGAGGCTTTTTAGTGAATATTTGGCACGAAATTGATTCCGAAAAAATTACAACTGAAAGATTTGTTGCTGTAGTGGAAATTTCCAGAGGCAGCAAAATGAAGTATGAACTTGATAAGGCAACTGGGTTTTTGAAACTCGATAGAGTTCTTTATACCTCTACTCATTATCCCGCGAATTATGGGTTTATTCCTAGAACTTTAGCAGAAGATCACGATCCTTTAGATGTTCTTGTGTTGTGTTCACATTCCATTTTACCGTTAACTCTTGTCGACTGTATTCCTATAGGAATGATAAACATGATAGATTCGGGAGAAATTGATCAGAAAATCATAGCTGTTCCGTGTGATGATCCTAATTATAATTGCTATAAAAAAATTGAAGAACTGCCAAGCCAGATTTTTGACGAAATGTCACATTTTTTCGGAGTTTATAAAGCTCTGGAGGGGAAAAAAACATCTGTCGAGGGGTTGGGCAGTGTTTTGGATGCAAAGAGTGTCATACAAAAATGTCTCGATGTTTATAAAAAAAACTTTGAAGAGTAAAGCTGTACTTTTTTTATTTTCAATATCAGCAATAGCTATTGATCAGGTTTTTAAGTTTTTCGTAAAAAATTACCTCAAAAATAGTGAGGGTTTTTGCATAATACCAAATTTTTTGTATTTTACTTATGTAGAAAATACTGGTATAGCGTTTGGTATGTTGAAAGACTTAGGATGGATCTTTATAACTGTTACTTCGGTATTCTTAACAGTTGCAGTTTTTATTTTAATCAGAGCGAAAATAGAAAGTAATTTTTTAAAAATTTCTTTGGCTCTAGTAATAGGCGGAGGAGTTTCGAATTTGATAGATCGTGTTTTTTTTGGTTACGTTGTTGATTACTTTTCTTTTTCTTTTTTTGCTCCAGTTTGTAATTTTGCGGACTATTTTGTAACTATTGGTGGAATATGTTTACTTTTTTGTTTTTTGTTTTGTAAAGAGGACCTTTTCGGTGTGAGAAAATGAAAGAAAAGTTTGAATTAAAAGTACATGAAACTGATGCAAATACTAGAATAGATAAATTTTTAGCTTTTTATTTTTCAAAACTTTCAGAAGAAAGAAAAGAGCTTTCTTGTATTACAAGATCTAGAATACAGAAAATTTTAGATGAACGTGAAATATTTATAGATAATAAAAATGATTTCCGAAAGAATTATAAATTAAAAACTGGTAATATTATTAGTTTTTGTTTACAAGAAACTGAAAATAAAACGTTAGTTGCTCAAGATATAAAACTTGATATAATATACGAGGATAACGACCTTTTAGTAGTAAATAAACCGCAGGAAATGGTAGTGCATCCAGCACCTGGCCACTATGATGGTACTTTGGCGAATGCGCTTTTTTATCATTGTAAGGGGAATCTTTCATCTGTTTCTGGAGCTTTGAGGTTAGGTATAGTCCACAGAATAGATAAAGATACAAGTGGACTTTTAGTAGTTGCGAAAAATAATTTTGCTCATATTAATCTTGCAGAACAGATACGAAGGCACACTTTTTTAAGGCAATATGAAGCTGTAGTGCACTTTCCATTTAGGGTTTTCAGTGGAAAAATTGAAATCCCTATAGGGAGAGATGCTAAAGACAGAAAAAAAATGGCGGCAACTTTTAAAAATTCAAAGGAAGCGATAACTTATTATGAAGTTTTGAAAAATTTTGAAAAATTTAGTCATGTAAGATTGGTTTTAAAGACAGGGCGAACACATCAAATAAGAGTTCATATGTCAAAAATAGGACATCCTCTGATAGGAGATAAGCTCTATGGTTATAAAACAAAAAAAGATAAGGAGCTGTCTGGTCAGTGTTTACATGCTAAAACTATAAGTTTTGTCCACCCTCGCACGGGTAAATTTTTTAAATTCAGCTCTCCTCTTCCAGAATATTTTGGTATCTTCTTAAAAAGTATAAGGAAATGAAAAAGTATGCTTGAACCTTATAAAGTAAGTTTAAAAAAAATAATGGAGAAACTATCTCTTGGATTTTTTTTTTCTCCGATTTCTCCCGACAAAGTTAAAATTATTTCGAAAAATGTAAGTAGGTTAAGTTTTGAATTAGATGGTTTTTTAGATTATTTTGATAAGAATAAATTATTGATATTTGGGAAAATTGAGCAAAAATATTTATTAACTTTTAGTAGTGAAGAAAGATTTGAGGCTATAGATAGAGTATTTGCTTTTGGACCTCCAGCTTTGATATTTGCAAGGAATTTGTATCCGAGTAAAGAAGTTTTAAAATCCGCTAAGAAAAATGGAGTACATCTTATTTCTTCAAGTGATGAGGCTTCAGTTTTATTGGCATCACTAGTTTCGTTTCTAAATTTTGAGCTTGCTAATTTAGTTTTGCGTCATGGTGTTTTTGTCGAGGTTTATGGAGAAGGTATATTAATATTTGGTAAAAGCGGTATAGGAAAAAGCGAAGTAGCAGTAGAACTTGTACAACGTGGGCATAGGTTGGTAGCGGATGATTTGGTTGAAATAAAAAGAGTTTCTAAAAGCTTATTGGTTGGATGTGCCCCTAAAAACATTAGACACTTTATGGAGATCCGTGGCATAGGTATAATAAATGTCCGCGAACTTTTTGGCACAGGATCTGTTAGAGAAAAAGAGGAAATTAATCTTGTATTATATCTTGATTCTTGGGACGATTGGGAAAAAGATAAGTCTTACGATAGAATGGGAGTTGAAAGCCAGTACACTAAGATTTTAGATGTTATAGTTCCAACATTACGGATCCCAGTACGACCAGGACGAAGTTTAGCGGTCATAGTTGAAATTGCAGCTATGAATCTCCGTCAAAAAAAAGTAGGAGGTTCTGTTGGTGGTATTTTTTTAGGTGCCAGTAAGATTTAATAGATTTTAGTTATTTTGAACATGTTTCAAATAGGTTTATTGGTTTGAATTTCGTTTTAAATTTAAATTAAATTCAAAATTTTAGCAAAAAGGAAAACTAATGAAAATAGTAGCAGATATGCACTGTCATAGTCTTGCGTCTGGACATGCTTATTCTTCAATTCAAGAAATGATAGATGCAGCGTATTTAAAAGGTCTTTGGGCTATTGCAATAACAGATCATGGTAGAGCCACGCCGAATTCCCCAGGTGCTTGGCACTTCGAAAATTTGCGAACTATACCTAAAAAAGTAAATAACGTTTGGGTCTTAAAAGGTATAGAAGCAAATATTTGGGATTATGACGGCAATTTAGATACTTCAAATTTAATATTAGATCGTCTCGATTGGGTTGTAGCTTCAATGCATGCAGAGACTCTTCGACCTGTTTGTGATATCGATGCCTGTACAAATGCTTGGCTAAATATTGTTAAGAATCCTTATGTTAATGTTATAGGGCATAGCGGAGAAGAAGCGTATAAATACGACTATGAAAAAGTTATTCCTGAATTTTCTAGAATGGGGAAATTAGTTGAAATAAATAATGGTTCTTTCTTAGTGCGTAAAACAGCAATAAAAAACTGCAAAAAAATCGCTTTGCTTTGCAAAAAATACGGAGTTAAAGTAATAGTTAACTCAGATGCACATTTTTCAACTTTGATTGGTAATATTTCTAGTGCAGGTAAACTTTTAGAAGAAATAGATTTTCCTTTGGAATTAATAATAAATAATGATAAATTAGCTCTGCAGGAGTACATAAAAACTTATACAAAATTTTTTAATTAAATTTAATAATACAAAATAAATTTGAAGTTTTTTATTAAATCGATTCTAACCTCTCATATGTTTTGACACTGCAGCTTTATTTTATATAGAATTTAGGGCGGTGGCGTCGCTGATTTGCATAGAAAGGAAATTGGGCGAGAGTGCTGGAATCGGCAGACAGGCACGTTTGAGGGGCGTGTGAATTTCTTCGTGTGGGTTCAAGTCCCATCTCTCGCACCAGGGCCGATGTGGCGGAATGGCAGACGCACCGCACTCAAAATGCGATGGGCATTGCTCGTGCCGGTTCAAGTCCGGCCATCGGTACCATTAGTTCTAATTTTTGTTATTTTTGGAGGTAGAAGTTGTTTAATAATAAATATGTAATCAAAATTCTTACAATTTTAGTTGTAATTTGCCTTGTGGCGGGTTGTTTTTCGTTTTTAACTGGATGTAAAAACAAAGTTAATAGTAACGACAATAATGTAGATGTTGTATCATCAAATCAAAATCAAGAAGAAAAACTAGTAGGTTATCAACTAGAAAAACCTATTGACGGTGAAGAAATAGCTGTTTTCAGTACTAGTTATGGCAAATTTTCTGTCAGACTTTTTCCGGATGTTGCTCCAAAAGCTGTTAAAAATTTTACAACACACGCCGAAGAAGGTTATTTTAATGGTTTAAGATTTCATAGAGTTATTGAAAATTTTATGATTCAAAGCGGCGATCCTAAAGGAGACGGAACTGGAGGAGAAAGTATATTTGGTAGATGTTTTGAAGATGAATTTAGTCCGAAGGTTTTTAATATTACTGGTTCCCTGAGTATGGCAAATTCTGGACCTAATACTAACAAAAGTCAGTTTTTTATAAATTATAATCCGCCAGAGAAACTTAAAAACCTTGATAGTATATCATCTATTGATACGTCTAAATTGACCAAAGAGATAAGGGATTTGTATAAAAAGAATGGTGGAAATCCGTTTCTTGATGGTGGGCTTTCAAAAAATAAAAAAGGTCATACGGTGTTCGGACAAGTGTTTGATGGATTGGATGTAGTAAGTAAAATAGCGTCTTGTGAAACCAAAGGCAAAAACGAAAAAAGCACACCAAAAGAGGACATTATTATACATTTAGTGGAAATTAAAAAATTTGAACAAGAAAATTAAATTTAAGAAGATTTTATGATACACAAGTTTTTAATTAACGGCTTTAATTTTATTCTGGACGTAAACAGTTTATGTGTGCACGTCGTAAGTGATTTAGCTTATAAGATGTTGGATTTTTTGAACGAAAACATGTTAAAAACTCTTCCCGATGTGATTTTGGGACATTTTAAAAGTTTAGGTTTTACTGAGAATGAAATTAAGGATTGTTACGAACAGCTCTATAACTTAAAAATTTCAGATAAACTTTTTTCTAAAAGTTTCGATGAAGAGCTTTTAAAGTATGAAAAAAACTTACCAATAAAATCTATGTGTTTAAATATTTCGCATGATTGTAACTTGAGGTGTAGATATTGCTTTGCATCTACTGGAGATTTTGGACTTAAAAGAAAATTGATGTCTTTTGAAGTTAGTATAAAAGCTATAAATTTTCTATTAAAAAATTCAGGCTCCCGAAAGAATTTGGAGGTTGATTTTTTTGGTGGTGAGCCGCTTATGAATTTTAATTTAATAAAAAAAATTGTTAATTATGCTAGAAGTTTGGAAAAAAAAATTCAAAAAAAATTTAAATTTACTATAACCACAAATGGAGTACTTTTAGATGATGAAAAGATTGACTTTATAAATAAAGAAATGTCGAATGTTGTGCTCTCTTTAGATGGAAGAAAGGAAATAAATGATAACTTTAGAGTTGATTCTGAAAAGAATGGGTGTTACGCCAAGATTGTGGGACTTTTTCAAAAGCTGGTAAGAAAGAGAGATGTCAGAAAAAAGTACTATATAAGAGGCACTTTTACTAGACATAATCTTGATTTTGCTGAAGATGTTCGACATTTGGTAAATCTTGGTTTTAAGTACATTTCAATTGAACCAGTTGTTTGTGATGGCAGTTTTGATTATTCAATAGGAAGAAGTGATATATCAGAAATAAAAAAAGAGTATGAAAAACTTACGAGAATGTTAATACAGAACATGAATAGTGAGAAAGAATTCGTGTTTTTTCAGCTAATCGCAGACTTAGATGTTGGCCCTTGTGCAATAAAGCGCATGAGAAGTTGTAGTTGTGGAAATGAATACATTGCAGTAACTCCCGAAGGAGATATTTACCCATGTCATCAGTTTGTTGGCGAAAATGAGTTTAAAATGGGAAATTTACTTGCTGAAGTCTTCGACCGTAACATGAAAAATAAATTTTCTAGAATAAACATGAGTCAAAAGCTAGCTTGTAAAGGTTGTTTTGCTAAATATTTTTGTAGTGGAGGCTGCACGGCAAACAGTTGGAAGTTTCAAGGAAATTTATTAAAGAATCACGAAATCTCTTGCCAACTTCAAAAGATTCGTACTGAATGTGCAATAGCGTTAGCTTCTGTTAAAAAGTTATCAAATATAAATTCAGAAAAACTTGAATTTTTTAAAAATTTTAAAAAACATAAAACAAAAATTATTTGATTATAAAAGTAGGAAAATAATTTATGAAAGTATTAGCTATAGAAACTTCAGGAAGTGTTACTTCTGTGGCGTTTGGCGAAGATTATAAAATTTTTGCAGAACTCTTTTTAAATACTGAACTTAAAAGCAGTTGTACTCTTATGCCTGCAATTAGAAGTATATTAGACTGTTTAAAACAAAGTTTATCTGAAGTCGATGCATTTGCTACAAGTATTGGGCCGGGCTCGTTTACTGGTATTCGTGTTGGTATTTCTGCGATAAAAGGTATGGCATTTGCTCTTAAAAAGCCTTGTATAGGAGTTTCGAGTCTTGAAATTATTGCGACTCAAGTAATTGTACTAAATACTAAAATAGTAGTTGTTATAAGTGCTGGATTCGATAGAATTTATACGGCAAGTTTTAAAAACTGCAGACGAAAATTGTTAAGAGAAACCGAAGATAGACTTTTGAGTTTGGAAGAATTTAAGAATTATTTAAAAGATATAAATGAAAATATAATTTTAGTAGGAAACGCATCTAAAAAATGTTTAGAGAGTATTTCAGAAAAAACCCTCAAAGAAAAGATTTCTTTATTTCATGAAAATTTTAATTTTCCGAGGGCTTCAGGAGTCCTAAAGCTTGCTCAAAAAACTTCTAAAACAAATTCAAACGATCTTTACGCAAAATATTTATGTACTCCGCACTATGTGTATAAAAAAAAATAAAAAATTTTTAATTAGCATATTAAATTTATAGTCTCAGCAATAAGGCAAACTTTAGATTCGTAATTTAAACTTACTTTTGCCATAATTTCTATTATGTTGCTCTGTTTAAGACAATTGTTACAGACTTTAAACAAATCTGGAAAGATTATCACGTTTATATTTGACTCAAAATCTTCTATTTTTAAAAACGCCATAGTTTGATTTAATTTTGTTCTTTTGAGTTTAACTTGTTCAATCACAGCCAAAACTTTGATTTTTTTGTTTAAATTATTTTTTATTACATTTATTTTAGTGAAGGACTCTTGTTCTATTTTGTCTTTGAAAGGAGCAATAGGATGAGAAGACAAATACAAACCCATTACTTCCTTTTCCATGCGAAGAAGAGTCTTTTTGTCAAATTCTTCAGTACAATCATTTTCGTCTGAATTTTGCTCTATAAAATTTTCGTTGCTAAAAAAGCTTATTTGTCCATCAAGCTTATATTTTTTATTTGTATTAAGAATATCCAAAATTTTTTGACTAATATTAAGCATTTTTTTTCTACTTGTATTAAAAATATCAAGAGCTCCACATTTTACCAAGCTTTCGAGAGCTTTTTTATTAAATTTTCCAGAAGAACTGTTATAAACTCTATCACAAAAATCATAAAACGAGTCAAATTTTCCTGATATTTTTCTTTCGTCAATAATAATTTTAATTATATTTGGTCCTAGGTTTTTTATGGCTAAAAGCCCAAAGCGAATTTTGTTACCATCAGCTACAAAGCTTTTCTCACTTTCGTTTACACACGGAGGTAAAACCTTGAGTTTAATACGTGTACACTCAGCAATATATTTTGCAATTTTATCTGTATTTCCGAGAGCATTTGTTAATAAAGAAGACATATAATAAGGAGGAAATTTACATTTTAAGTACGCTGTTCTATAGGCAATCAATGCATAAGCCGTAGCATGGGACTTATTAAAGGCATACGAAGCGAAACTTAAAATACTATCAAAAATTTCATTTGCCGTATTTTTTTCTATTCCTCTCCTAATACATCCATCTATTGAAATTTTTCCAGCATTTTCTTCTCCAAATATAAAAACTTCTCGTTCTTTTCTTAAAACATCCGCTTCTTTTTTGGATATTGCGCGTCTGATTATATCAGCTCTACTAAAGGAATATCCCGCAAGTTTTCTAAAAATTTGCATAACTTGCTCTTGATAGACAATGCATCCGTAAGTAACTTCAAGTATTTCTTTTAGAGCAGGAGTTTTATAAGTAATTTTATTAGGATTATGTTTATTTTCTATGTAAACGGGGATAAATGCCATTGGTCCTGGTCGATGAAGTGAAATAACAGCAATCAAATCTTCAAGCTTATTCGGATGTAGTCGCATCAAAATGCTTGTCATACCAGGCGATTCAAATTGAAATACGCCCTGAGTATTTCCAAGAGTTAGCATTTTGTAGGTATCTTCATCTACAGGAGATATATCTTTCATAATATCAAAATTTTTGTTTTTACAAGACTTTCGTATCATATTTTGACAGTCATTTATTATAGTAAGTGTACGAAGCCCGAGAAAATCTATTTTCAAAAGTCCTATACTTTCAAGAGTTTTCATTGCGTACTGAGTAACAATTGTATCCTCTAATTTAGCAAGTGGAACACATTCATCAAGCTTTCTCTTTGTTATAACAATTCCTGCAGCATGAATAGAAGCGTGACGTGGCATACCTTCAATTTTTAAGGCTATATCAATCAGTTCTTTTACATCTTTTCTATTTAAATAAATTTTTTTTAGCTTTTGCGAAGTTTTTAGAGCTTGACTTAAAGTTATCCCAAGCTCAGATGGTATGAGTTTGGCTATGCTATCAACATATGAATACGGCATAGAAAGCACTCTTCCGACATCTCGGACTGCAAGTTTTGCGGCCATAGTTCCAAAAGTTATTATTTGTGCAACATGAGATTTATCATATTTTTCTATCACATAATTTATAACTTCACTTCTTCTTGCAAAACAAAAATCTATATCAAAATCTGGCATGCTTATGCGTTCAGGATTTAAAAATCTTTCAAAAAGGAGGCCATATTTTATAGGATCAATTCCAGTTATTCCAAGGCAAAAAGCCGCCAAACTTCCACAACCGGAGCCCCTTCCAGGTCCAACAGGTATATGTTTTGATTTTGCAAAGTCTACAAAGTCACTTACTATTAAAAAGTAATCCACATATCCCATTTTTCTTATTGTACAAAGTTCATATTCAAGACGTTTTGAGAGAATCTCGTATAAATCATTTTGATAATTTTTATGTAAACCCTTATAGCATTTTTGCTTTAAAAACAAAAAGTGATCTTTGATTTCAGAATTTTTCAGACTAAAGTTCGGCAATTCAGCCTTTCCAAAATCTATTTTTAAGTTACACATATCAGCAATTTTAGAAGTATTCCTCAAAGCTTCAGGCACGTCAGAAAAAAGCAATTTCATCTCATCTGACGATTTTATATAAAATTCATTTGATTTAAAGCTAAATTTATTTTTATTAGAAAGAGTTGTTCCAGTTTGTATACAAAGCAGAGCACGATGTGCTTTTTCATCCTCTTTTAAAGGGTAATGACAATCATTAGTAGCAACTAAAGAGATATCAAGTTCTTTAGCAAGTTTTTGAAGTTTATAATTCAAAGTTTTTTGTTCTTCTAAATTATGGTCTTGAAGCTCTAAAAAAAAATTATTTTTTCCAAATATTTTTTTATAAAAAAGAGCAGTTTCCCTTGCTTCTTTATGATTATTTTGCAATAAAAACTTTTGAATTTTTCCGGCTAAACAACCCGATAAAGCAACAAGACCTTCAGAATATTTTTCTAAAAGTTTATCATCCACGCGAGGTTTATTGTAAAATCCTTCAATAAAACTTCTTGAAACTAATTTTAATAGATTTTGGTATCCTGTAAAATTTTTACAAAGCAGAACTAAATGATAATTTTTCGAATCAATTCCAATTTCTTTTTTCAGGCGACTTCTTTTTGCTACATAAACTTCACAGCCTATTATAGGTTTTATTTTACTTTTTCTAGCTTCCTTATAAAATTCTAAAGCTCCGTACATTACTCCGTGATCTGTTATCGCTACGGCCTTCTGCCCGAGACTTACGGCGCGCGACACAATATCATGAACACGACACGCCCCATCTAACAAACTGTACTCGCTGTGCACATGCAGATGTACAAAATCACTCATCTGATTTTTTAAGAAATTGATCTTTAGCTAAAGTTTTCTTCTTCTTTTCTGCAGCAGTTATAGATAAACCAACACATTTTCTTTTGGGGTCAATATCTCGAATTAATGTTTGCACACTTTGTCCCATTTCAAGCACATCTTGCGGTGCATTAACATGATAATCTGCTATTTGTGAAATATGTATCAGCCCATCTATTTTCGTGTCTTCAATAGTAGCAAACGCACCAAACTTCATGAAGCTTACGATTTTAGATGTCACAATATCTCCAGGTTTAAATTTTCTTTTAAATTTTTCCCAAGGAGAGTCTTCTTCCTTTTTGTATCCTAGTGAAATTTTTTCTGTTTCACTGTCTATTTTTTTAATAAAAACATCAACTTTATCCCCAACTTTTAGTATGTCTGACGGATGATCAACCCTATTCCACGACAGTTCAGCAACATGTATCATACCATCAGCACCACCGATATCAACAAAAACCCCATACTCTTCTATGTTTTTAACTATGCCATCATAATGATTACCAACGCAATGCTTTCCAGTTTTCGCTTCTTCCCAAAATCTTTTCTTAAGCTCTTTTTTTCGTTCTGTAACGAAAGCACGAATAGACCCAATTGCTTTTTTTCTCATTTCTTCTGTTTTTATTACTTTAAAAGAAACAATTTGATTCAAAAGATTTTCCGAGGCTTCCATATTTCCAGGCAAATTTACAACTTGAGACATTGGTATAAAAACCCGAATCGTCTTATATAAAGCAACAATGCCCGTATTTCTTGTCTCAATCACCTTTGCTTTTAATATAGTACCTTTTTTATAAGCATCTAAAACTTCATCCCAATCTTTTATCCTGTCATAACGTTTTTTTGAAAGCACCAACGTGCCTTGTTTTTCACTTATCTTCAAAACTAAAACATCGATTTCTTCACCTAAACCTAAAAAATCTTTAGGATTAATATCAGCTTGATCAGAAATTTCAGAAACCGGTATAGACCCAATCTGATCGTTGTTAACCCTAACTAGAACTTCATCCAGCGTAATCTTTTCAACTACAGCTTTTACATGCTCGCCCCTCTTAAAACTCTGCAGCGACTCGAACATCTCAGCAAAATTTTCTTTTTCTAATTTCTGCAAATCTTTGTCTTTTTTCTCGTTAATTTTTACACCATCATTTATAAGTTTTTTATTACATTAAGGATCTCATCGACAATATACTTCGGAGTAGAGGCACCAGATAACAAGCCTACGGCTTTTCTAGATTTAATCATCTTCTCATTTATTTCCCTTGAAGACTTCACCAAATAAGTTTCACAGTGCTTTTTCGAAATTTCGTACAACCTCATTGTGTTAGCACTTTCTGCATCTCCGACTACAAACGCCACATCCGAGATACTCGAAATCTTTTTAGCTTCTTGTTGCCTCTCCCTAGTGGTAGAACAAATCGTGTCTATCACTCGTACATTTTTTATCCTCTTACTTAATACTTTAACACATTTTTTCCACTCATCAATAGAAAATGTTGTTTGAGCTACTAAAATAATGTTTTTTTTATAGAGTTTAACATTTTTATTAAGAATATTTTCTAATTCCAGTTTATTTTTAAAAACGTAGCTTAATCTATTACAATTTCCGACTAACCCGATAATTTCAGGATGTTGTTTGTTGCCCGCAATAAACACTATTTCTTCATTCAAATTTTTCAAAATGTTATGTATTTTTTTTACAAACGGACATGTTGCATCTTCGAAATTTATCTTAAGCTTTGAAATTTCTTCCATATTTTTAGAAGTTACACCGTGTGCTCTTATTACTAGGGTTTCGTCTTTTTTTATTTCGTTTAGACTTTTTGCTATTCTTACCCCACATAATTTTAATTTGTTGTTTAAAATTTTATTATGCGCAACCGGTCCAAACATTACGGGTTTTTGTTTTGCTTTAATGAGATCATTAATTATAGCTATTGCACGACGGATACCTAGACAAAATCCTGCATTATTTGCTAGATTTATTTTTGTAGTTCTTCTTTCATTTGTTTTATTTGAAACATGATAGCTTCGTTTATTAATTTTAGATTCGAACGTAAAATTCTCCTTTGTATTATTTTCTTGTTTTCTTTTGAAAAATTGAAGCAAATTATGTCCTGTGGAAATATAATTTTGCCAAACTTAACAACAGTTTTTCGAAATATTCTAACAATTCCCTTATTTACAATAGAAGCTATGCAAACAGGCAAAATTGGACTATTAGTTTTTATCGCCAACAAACTAGCACCAGATTTTGGTCGTAAAAGTTCACCTGTTTTAGAACGAGTACCTTCTAAAAAGATTCCTAAAGCACCATTATTTTTTAGAATATTTTCAGCAATTTTTAATGCACTCTCATCCCTTGTTTTTCTTTTGATTGGAAATACACCTAATTTTCTCAAAAAAACTGCAAAAATCTTGTTTTTAAAAAGTTCAGATTTTGCCATAAAACGAATCCTTCTTTTGGTAGAGACTGCCAATAAAATTGAATCTATGTTTGACGTATGATTAGGGCAGAATATAATTGCTCCACTTTTTGGTATATTTTCTTTATTTATAACAACAAGCTTATAACTAAATTTAAACACAGGACCGAGTAAAGTACAGAGACTCTTATAAAGAAAGTTTTTTCTTTGAATCAAAATCCTTTTCACCCTTAAAATTAACATCTGCAAGTGTAACTATAAAATTTGCAATATACTCAAGGTCGTACTTAGTATTATCTATGATAATAGCATCCTCTGTTTGCTTTAATGGGGAAAATCTTCTTTTTGTATCTCGAATATCTCTTATCATTATGTCTCTTAAAACTTTGCTAAAAACAATATTAGTTTTACCTAAATTTTTATAATCTGCAGAGCGTCTTTTTGCTCGTTCTTTCACTTTTGCTGTTAGAAAGATTTTCATATCTGCATCCGGCAACACCACACTTGTAATATCTCTGCCCTCCATCACAACATTATGTTTTTTTGCAAGATTTCTTTGAAAATCTAATAAAAATCTTCTAACGAAATACATGGTAGAAACTTTAGATGCAGCTTCAGCAATCTCAAATGAACGTATTCTATTTTCTATTTTCTCATCATTTAAAAACATAACAGCATTTGCATCTCTCATTTTATGTTTTATATTAATTTTTAAAAGAGCCTCTTTTATTTGCTCGTGATTTGTAAAATCAATATTGTTGTCAGCAAAATAAAGCGCAACAGCCCTATACATAGCACCTGTGTCAATATAGAAAAAACCAAGTTTTTTGGCAACACATTTTGCTGTCGAAGTTTTTCCTGCTGCTGCCGGGCCATCTATAGCTATACTAAACACTCTTGTTTCTTTTCCTTGCTTTTATCTTTTTGTTTGTTTTCTAGTTCTGAATATTTTGGGAAAAGCCTTTCTTTTATTTTCTTTTCTATTTTTTCTAAAACGAGTTTATTAGTCCGCAAATATTCTTTTGTTTTATCTCTTCCTTGACCAATTTTAAGCTGACCATAAGAAAACCAAGATCCACTTTTTTCAATTAGGCCAAACTTTACCCCAAGATCCAAAATTTCTCCATATTTCGAAATGCCTTTACCATATATAATATCAAATTCCGCCTCACGAAATGGGGGAGCAGTCTTGTTTTTTACAACTTTTGCCCTTGTCCTAGAACCCGTAAACTCTTCTGAATTTTTTAAAATTTCTCTTCTTCGTACATCTATCCTTACGGAAGAATAAAATTTAAGAGCTTTACCACCTGGCGTTGTTTCCGGACTTCCATAAATTACGCCAACCTTTTCACGTAATTGATTTATAAAAATAGCAACACATCCAGATTTCGACACAATTCCGGTAAGTTTCCTCAATGCCTGCGACATGAGCCTCGCTTGCAAACCAACGTGAGCATCTCCCATATTACCATCTATTTCTGCTTTTGGTACAAGAGCTGCAACTGAATCAACCGCTAATACATCTATGGCACCTGATTTTACTAAGGCTTCAGCAATCTCGAGGGCCTGTTCTCCCGTGTCCGGTTGCGAGACCATTAAGGAGTCTACATCTACACCCAATGCTTCAGCATAAACTGGATCCAAAGCATGTTCTACATCAACAAAAGCAGCATAACCATTTTTTTGACCTTGTGCTATGCATTGAAGCGCAAGTGTAGTTTTCCCAGAAGATTCTGGACCAAATATCTCCACAATCCTTCCTCTAGGAAGGCCTCCTATTCCAAGTGCATAATCTAAAGACAAAGAACCAGTTGATATTGCGTCCACATTCATCATTTTATTTTGTCCAAGACGCATTACACTGCCTTTGCCAAACTGTTTTTCAATCTGAGAAACCGCAACTTCTAAAGCTTTTGTTTTATCAATTTTCATATTACTCTATCCTTAAAAATTATTTAAAATTCCTTGATTTGCAAAAACAAAAACCCCTTCATTTATTTTTCCACCTCATCGGCTTGAATTGTATAACGAATTATCTTAGCAAATCAATACTTAATTGAATCAAAAATTAACATTTTGTAACTTATTCATTAATAGCTCTCTCTACAAAACTAAATTTCAAGCTCAAAATTATAAATCCTAGCTATAAAGATTAAATCGTAAATTAAACTTTTTTCCTATTTTTATGGACGTTTTAATAAAAGTAAATCTAAAAAATTAGA
>JAIRLJ010000033.1 GCA_031259495.1 Oscillospiraceae bacterium
ATATTATTAAGCTGCTAGAGTGTGCAGTCGTTTATACGAGCTTATACTTTACTTTTTGAACTAGTTAAAATAGGTCTAGACAGAACTATTTATTCTTGTAATGAAGTGTATCGTGTTTAACTTTTTCTTTTTTACGATAGCTATTGTGAATATATACACAAAGTTTACTTGAGTAGATGTGTACTTCGAAGTAAGTCGCAGCTTTTTTTAATATTATGGCACTCTAATTTTTTATAGATAGTCTACCGATATATTAATATCATGCTGTAGTTTAACAAAAAATATTTAGTATTATTTTTTACAAGATAGTCTACAATTTGAACTCAAAAAACCGCTTAAGCTAGGTGACATATATGGGTTTGAGGTTTAAAGATTCCGGTATAAATATTAATTTTGCTATAATAATATTTAGTCAGCCAGTCCGGCTTTTTTTAGGTTTTCTTGATGTTCTGGCCGGGTTTTTGCAAAAAAACTCTTTCTATCTCGACTATGACAAAAGTAATAATATTCAGTTTCTTTTGGATTAATAGCAGCATCTATTGCTTTAAGGCCTGGGTTACAAATAGGTCCTGATGGCAGTCCTTTATGCTTGTAAGTGTTGTAAGCGCCTTCAAAATTTTTTAAAGAAACAGGAACACTTTCTTTGTTTTTATACGGATACCAAACGGTAGGATCCGAACATAAAAAATCTAGCCCATCTTCTGAAAATTTAGATATGCCGCCATTGTCCATGGTTTTCAAGCGATTTTTAAAAACCGAAGATATAATATACATGTCTTCGTTATCAGAAGCTTCACTTTGTATAATAGAAGCAATAATGAGTACATCGCTTAAGTTTAATTCCTTTTCTTCAATGCTGTTTTTTATAATCTTTTTATTTTTTTCTTTTGTTTTTTTATAAATTTTTGTTTCATAGTTATTTAAAAATTTAGGTACAACGTCTTTTGGTTTTGAATTTTTATAAAAATCATACGTATCTGGAAATAAAAAACCCTCCAATCTATAAATTCTATGTTTATCATTTGGTAAATTATTTAAAAACTCAAAGTTCTTATTAAATTCTGTGCTTTTGCAAGCTTCTAAAAAGCCCTTTTTCTCGCAAACTTTATTTTTCTCGAGTAGATCTGCACATTCTACAACACTTGATCCTTCAGGAAAAGAAACTCGCACCACATCATCTTGAGAACGATTTGAGTTTGTACTAAAAAAATTAACTATAGCTTCATAATCAAGATTCGTTTTAATATTAAAAGTTCCGGAAACTATTCTTTCAAAAGAACGTGTAGCTATAACATAAACTCTAAAAAAATCTTTTTCTTTTATTATGCCCTTTTCAGCAAGTAATTTTGCTAGGTTTGAGAGATTAGAATCTTTCGGAATTTCAAGAGTAATTTCTGAATTCTCCCTTCCAACAGCCAACATGTCGTTTATCCCGAAAACAAAAAATTGCGAAAATAAACAGCTTAAAGAAAAAATCATACTAAGCCAAACAAATCTTAAAAACTTAGGAATACTTTTAAATTGATCAAAGAAAAAGTCCTTATTGCCATCGTTTAAAAAAAACCTACTCCTCGTGCTAGCTTTTTTTTTATATTCGCTGCTGAAACTACTTATATCTTTTGAATTGTTTTTTTGCTTATATTTTTTGCTCATAAGTTTCTTTTTTAGAACAGATAACATTTAGAATTTTGTCAAAAATCTCCTGATTTATACTTTGTGTTGTTCTCAACTCTCCTTGATCATTGCAGCAGTTTACAAATTTCCAACCGAGAAGCTTTGCAGAAAAACTAGCTGCCTCTTTAGAAGATTTTAAAAATTTGATACTTTTTTCGTGTAAATCTTTTTTGTTTTCTCGTCCTTGATATCTTCTCAACATCAAATTTTGAGAAATATTTAATGGCACATCTAGGTAAAAAGTCAAATCAGGCTCCGGCAAACCAAGCTTTTTGTACTCATAATCGCACAACCAATTAATATAGCTTTCCCACTGTTTTTTTTTAAACTTGCTTAACTGATAAACAGCATTTGAAGTTGTATAGCGATCACAGAGAATTATCTTGCCAGATGTATAATAATACTTCCAGTTTTTGTTAAAACTCGCGAATCTATCAACAGCGTAGAACGAAGAAGCCGCATAAGGATTTACGTCTTCCGGTTTATCACCAAACTCAGCATTTAAATACATCTTTACAAAAAGAGACCACGGCTCTTTATAATTAGGAAAGCTAAGAGGTAAAACTTCATAGGACATGTCCACTAGTCTTTGACACAAAAGTTTAGTTTGCGTCGCCTTTCCTGATCCATCAAGACCCTCAATAACTATGAGTTTTCCTGTCATTGAACAAGGCCCTCCCGTTTTTTTTCTGGATTATCCAGCAAACACCTCTTCCACCAATCCGCTTGTTTTTTGTACAAATTTAAAAAATCCGATTCATAAAACCAACACAAAAACACACAGCGCCCTCAAATATCACTTAGCAAAAACAACAAAAGGTCTGTAAATCTCATATACACCTCGTAACTTTATTGGAACGCATACATCTAGTGCAAACAAAACGCCTCTTTACAGCACCATCCTCTATAATTTTTAGCTTTCGAACATTAGGCTTTTGCGTCGTCAAAAACCTCTTCGTCACCTGCGTTCCTCTATAACTATACTTCCTAGCGCTGTTATTAACTTTTCCACAAATATCACATTTACCCATAGCTTCTGTTATCCCTCTTCTTCTGAGTCTGAAACCTCTTTTTCCACATCTCCTTCACCTTCTGATTGATCTTGCTTCTGTTCTTGCATTTGCTGAGTTCCATCCTGGCCATCACCTTGCTTTTGCTGGGCTTGCTCTTGATCCTTTTGCTCTTGTTGATTTTCTTCCGACTTATTTTTCTGCAATTCGTTTATCTTTTCTGCCATCTTTACATAACTTTCTTTGATAAAGTCTGGGCTAAACTTCTTCAAAACATCCTCGTTTGCCCGCAAATTAACAACACTCTCAATATAAGAATAAAAATCTTCCAAAAACAAACTTCTTAACAGCTTTTTCTTCCTTTCTGCGTCATCCAACTGTTCGTGCTTAAATTTTTCTGAATCAAATTCTTCCTTACGAATTATCATAGGCAAAACGACCCCGCTACTATTCAAAGAAACAACCCTTAGCTCACCAACACGCATATCTTTTACAACTCCAAGAGGAGGCGAATCTTCCAATACAGAAATAGGAAGCTGAGCGCTTTGTTTAAAAAGACGACCTTTTTTATCTCCTGCTATCTCCGTTGCGATCTCATCAAAAGTTTTCTCATTGTTTTCAATTTTTACAACACATTCTTCTAGCTCTTTCTGAGCTTTGTCAATTTTTTCTGAATCAGGAGCAGCAGCGGGCACCCCATCTTCCGACGTTTGTTCTTTAGGCGTCAAATCCTTAGCAACATATGATAACTGTACACAACGTTCCATGAATTGCTCATTGCTAGGAGCTTTTGCTCCATCATTTCCATACAAAGCTTCGAAAACCCTTTGCAGCTTTAAAAAATCCGATTGAACATTCATTACCGCTTCCTTGTTCGTACCCAAAATTGCATACGCGTCCCCGCATTCCTTCCACTGGTCTTCCACTTCTTGCTTCAAATCTTTTTCTTCTGTCTCATCTAACGAAAGCTTTAATTTACTGAACTGTTCCCTTGCATATATAGCCCTCCCACACTGTTTGTAAGTTTCATCTTTCATCCACTGTGAAACAGCTTTGTCGCCAATTTTCTTAGAGAAAACATCGCCATCTGGCGCTTCGTTTTCAAATTTACTAAGCGCTTCTTCATATTTGATAAACAAATAAAACACATATTCTTCTGGTGAAACCGACACGCCTCCACTAAAAAAACCACTTCTCTTTACGGCATAAGTCCCGGTGTTACAAGCATTAAAACAACACAAAACCAGCATAAAGCTCATCGCACACAAAAATATCTTTTTTAAATTAATCATTTTTTTCCTCGGCTATAAAACACTTCTCCAATCATAGAAAACTAACAAGAAAAATGTCAAGCATTAACTCGAGCGCTTACCCCCAAACGCACGAACTCTTCAAACGCTTCCCACCGCTTCACAATAAAAACCCCTGATGTAAATTTGGCTCTTTATTAAGCTGAAAGCAAAAACAATCTCCGGACATATGTCTTAAAGTCACTTAGTTTACATATATACATTCATGTCCACACGACTATATTCGTCTTGTATCAAAATAATCGCTGCAAATTTTCTTTTCGTGTTTTATAAAAATCTTGAAGATTGCTATTTTAATATGTCAAACATATAATTGTTGGAAGCAATTAACATCGTTCGATATTTTTAAAGGATGTAGTTAATATAAGTGTCGAGTTTTGATTTTTTTAATACTTTTAAAAATAAGAAGATAGCTTTTTGTGGAGTTGGGGCGACAAATTTTCCGTTGGTAGATTTTTTTTCAGAATTCGCAGACAAAATAATAGTTTGCGACAGAAAAGAACGGACAGAATTCTCTACAAGTTTTGTGGAAAAATTAAAAAAAAAGAAAGTAGGCTTCTTTTTTGGGAAAAATTATTTAAAAAATTTGGAAGGCGCAGACGTAGTTTTCAGAACTCCTGGGGTACCTTTTTTCTCTAGCGAGCTTATTTTGCTACGCAGAAAGGGTGTCGTAATTACCTCGGAAGTGGAGGTTTTTTTTGAAGTTTGCCCTTGTAAAATAATAGGTATAACTGGCAGTGATGGCAAAACCACTACCGCAACATTAATCACTAAAATGTTGGAAGCCGACGGCAAAACCGTGCATTTAGGTGGTAATATCGGAACGCCTTTGCTTCCCAAGATCAAAAACATAAAAAAGAGTGATATAGTCGTAGTAGAGCTTTCTAGTTTTCAACTTATATCCATGAGCAAAAGTCCGGATATTGCAGTCGTTACTAATATCGAGCCAAATCACTTAGATGTCCATAAAAACATGAGTGAGTATATTAAAGCAAAGGAAAACATCTTGCTTCACCAAAATGCTTTTTCCATAGCTGTTTTGAATTTTGATAACAAACTGAGTAAAAATTTTTCAAACTTAGTCAGAGGAAAAAGAATTTTTTTCTCGCGAATAGAAAAAGATACAGATCTACATGTGCGCCAAAATAAGATTTTTATTGGAGAAAAACAACTGTTAAATATTAAAAAAATACAACTTCAAGGAAAGCATAACCTTGAAAATTTTTTAGCAGCAGCAGCTGTTGTCCATTCTCTTGACTGTTCTGTTTCTTGTTTAGAAAAAGTCGCAAAAGAATTTACAGGAATCGAGCATCGTACTGAATTCGTTGGAGAAGTTTCCGGCGTTAGATATTACAACGATTCTATAGCTACAAGCCCAACAAGAACAATAAAAGGCATGCTTTCGCTTTTTGATAACAAAATAATCTTAATAACTGGCGGGTACGATAAAAAAATATCTTATAACAAGCTTGGAGAAGTAATTAACAGCAAAGTAAAAGTTTTAATATTAATGGGTCAAACGGCTAAAAAAATTGAAAGTAGTGTAAAAAAAGCTAAAAATTTTGATAAAAAAATAAAAATTATACATGCAAAATCGATGACAGAAGCCGTTAGCGCCGCCAAATCTTTTTCCAAAAAAGGAGATATAGTTGCTCTCTCTCCTGCTTCTGCGAGTTTTGATTCTTATAAAAACTTTGAGGCCAGAGGAAAAGATTTTAAAAAAGAAATTATACTAAAAGAGGGGCGGGAAAAGGTTTGCAAGATCTAATTTTTAAGCTTTGTAAGGCAGGCGGTGTATCCGGAAATGAAGAAAATATTGCTAAAACGATATCCGGTGAGCTCTCAGACGTGGCTGAGGTTTTCGTTGATAAACACTTCAACAATGTAACAGCAAAAATAGGCAAAAAAAATTCGCCAAGAAAAATTTTAATGGATGCGCACTTAGACAATATAGGAATGTTGGTTACAACTATCGAAAACGGGTTTTTGCGGGTTTCGATGCTTTCTAAGCTTGATAGAAGAATACTACCAGGAAGCAAGTTAAAAATCTTTGGAAATAAAATTATAGAAGGGATAGTATCTTCTGTGCCACCTCACCTATCAAAAAAAGGGCAAGAGTTAAGAGAATTAGAAGAAATTGTTGTGGATGTAGCTATGAAAAAGGAAGGTGTTGAAAAAATAATTCCTCTTGGTTCTTATGTGGGTTTTTCCGGAGAACCTCAAGCTTTGGTAAGCGGTAAAATAGCATCGCCTTCGTTGGATAACAAAATAGGCGTGGCGGTGCTGATAGAAACTGCCAAAATTTTAAGTAAAAAAAAATTAAATTTAGAGTTAAATTTTTTGTTTAGTAGTAGAGAAGAGTCTGGTGGTTATGTGGGCGCAACCATAGGCTCTTGGAGCATAAAACCCACAGAAGCTATAGTAGTAGACGTGACGTTCGCAAATCAACCAGGAGTTTTAGCAGGCGAATCTTCGTTAATTTCAAAAGGACCCAGCATAGGTTTCGCTCCAAATTTGTCTAAAAAGATTTTTAAAAATTTAAAATTTGTAGCTAAAAAGAACAAAATACCACACCAAATAGAAGTGATGAGTAACGCAACTCATACTAACGCTGATACTATATGCACCAACCAAAAAGGTGTTCCAACTGGCTTGATTTCTATTCCTATTCGAAATATGCATTCGATTTTTGAGGTAGCAGATCTTGAAGATATAAAAAATACTGTAAAACTTCTTACAAAATATATTTCCGAAGTTTAGGGGGTTTTGTTTTGAATTATGAATTACTAGAAAAATTATGTCTTACGAGCGGCCCTTCTGGCTCTGAGGACGATGTAAGAGATGTTATACTGGGCGAAATAAACTCTCACGTAAAAAGTTTAAAAACAGATAAGATGGGAAATGTCCTGGCTTTCAAAACAGGAAAATCTAGATCAAACAAAAAACTTCTTCTCTGCGCGCACATGGATGAAGTTGGGTTTGTTGTAACTTATATTAACGAAGAAGGTTTTTTAAGTTTTAAAAACGTGGGGGCAATATCGTCATGTGCTACATATGGAAAAAAAATACTCATAGGAGATAAGAAAACTCCAGGAATAGTCTGTGCGAATCCTATTCATCTTTTGGATTTGTGTGACAAAAAAAACGAAAAACTTGCACCAAAGAACATGTATATAGATATAGGCGCCTCAACAAGAAAAGAGGCTCAAAAATTTGTAAGCCTCGGTGACATGGCGGTTTTTGCTTCAGATTTTACGAGAAATAGAGGGTTTGTTACTACAAAAGCTTTAGATGATAGGTTTGGTTGTGCTGCTTTGATCGAGCTTATAAAAAAAGAACTTGCCTTTGATACATATTTCTTGTTTACGGTTCAGGAAGAAGTTGGAATGCATGGTTCAAAATGTGCTGCTTATCAAATTAAGCCAGACGTTGCTATAGTGGTAGAAAGCACCACGGCATCAGATATTTTGAATGTGGATTTTCAATACCAGGTGTGCACACTTGGCGAGGGACCGGTTTTAAGTTTTCTTGATAAAAAAACTATTTATGACAAAAAATACGTAAATTTTGCCTTAAAAATTGCAAAAGAAAACAAAACAAAATTGCAAATTAAAAGATCAATATCTGGGGGGAACGACGCTGGAGAAATTCACAGATGTGGAAGCGGTGTAAAAACGCTTGCGATTTCGCTTCCGGTAAGATACTTGCACACAGCTTATTCGGTTGCATGTGAAAAAGACATGAGTGATACGCTAAGTATTCTAAAACTCCTTATAAAAAAAATACCGGAGTATGATGTTTTTTAATTTTGATTGTAAACTTACAAATCTCGCTAAAAAAGCAGAGCTAAACTCTAGGGCTCAATTTAAAAAAATAGAAGAGACATTTAAGTTTAACAGCCAAAAAGTTTTAAAAGCTTTTTTAGACAACAGGGTTTCAGAAAAGCATTTTTCAGGCACCGATGGCTACGGTTATGGCGACGAGGGTAGAAAAACGTTAGATGCTGTCTTTGCGCAAATTTTTGATGCACAAGATGCCTTGGTTCGTCACAATTTTATAAACGGAACCCACGCTTTAACTGTAACTTTTTTTGGTGTTTTGAGAAAAAACGATATTCTTTTATCCGTAACAGGAAAACCTTATGAAACCTTACAAAATGTTATTGATTCTAAAAAAAAATCCCATGGTTCTTTAAAAGATTTTGGAATCAAATATTTTCAAATCAATCTTAATAAAAATTCAAAATTAAATTTTCCAAAAATAAAAGATTTTTTAATTAAAAACAAAGGTTTAAAAGCAATATTTTTACAGCGTTCTAGCGGTTATTCTTTTAGAAAGCCGTTATCTAATAAAGACATAAAAAAACTTTCTGTGTTAGTAAAAAGCATTTCTGAAAAGATTGTAATAATCTGCGACAATTGTTATTGTGAACTCGTTGAGCCAGATTCACCAATAACAGCAGGAGCTGATTTAATCGTAGGGTCGCTCATAAAAAATCCGGGAGGAGGTATTGCACCGACAGGTGGTTACATTGCTGGTAAGAGGGTTCTTGTGGAAAAATGCGCTTACAGATTAACGGCTCCGGGCATGGGAAAAGAAATTGGAGCAACGCTTGGGGTTAATAAAAGCCTTTTTTTTGGCTTGTTTAACACGCCATCGGCCGTGAAACAAAGTTTGAAAACCGCAATTTTCGCCGCAAACATGTTTAAGACTCTGGGGCTTGAAACAACACCAAAGCCGAACGAGTCTCGTGTTGATATTATACAGTCTGTTAAGCTTAAAAATAAAAAATCTTTGCTTAATTTTTGTAGGGGTTTGCAAAAATGTTCACCGATTGATTCGTTTTTAACGCCCGAGCCTTGGGATATGATAGGCTATAACTGCAAAATTATAATGGCGGCCGGAACTTTTACACAAGGAGCCTCTATAGAGCTCTCAGCTGATGCTCCAATAAGAAAACCGTTTGGCGTTTGGTTGCAGGGCTCGTTAAACTACGAAGTGTCAAAAATGGGGATCTTGTCCGGTATTCAGGAAGTGCTATTAGAAAATAACAGAACAAAAATAAAAGATAATAAACAAAAAGAAGCTAAAAAATAAGAAAAATTGAATTACAAAAACTTAACTCCAAATGAAATATCAATAAAAGCCCAAAAATTAGGTGAAATAAGAAAAGTTTCTAGTAAAATGGGGGTTGCTTTGGCCATGCAACATGCAGTTAGCATGATTTTGGCTATTTCTTTAAAACTTTCTTTTGAATGTTTTGTCTGTTTTTTGCTTTGTTTTTTTGTTTTTTTGTTTTTTTACAGACTGCCTAGAAATTATCAAAGCGTGGCTTTAATTTTTTTATCAAGCGTGGTTTTTTTCTGTATTTTTTGCATGTTTTTTAAAAAAAATAGACCAAACCACATTCTTGTCTCGACTACCTTAACAGGAATCATAGCTTTTTCAACCATGTTAGTCGCTGTAAAATTTAAAAAATTAATTTTATTTTTGCTGTCTGCTTTTTTGGTGTCCGTTGTTCTGTACAATGTTTTATTCGTTGATTTTGATATTTTTACTAAACAAGCTTTAAGAAATGCAGCAAACAATAAAATCTTGCTTTATGTTGGGTTGGCCATCTCTAACATGTTGAGTATGGTTGTGTTGTCTTCGTACCTGATTTCCAAACAAACAATTAAGATGGGGCAAATTTTTTGTTTTAAAAGGCTTTCAAGCAAGGCGTTATTCTATTTCACCAGCATGGGGCTTTTTGTCAGTTTTTTTGCCAATATGGCCTCCTCTGTTCTTGTAAACAACTTAAGAGCTTTTGGTTTTTTCAAAAAAGATACTCCCGACATACCTATAGAAAAAAACCCCGCAGAAATTTTGGTTTTTGCCATAAGCGTTTCTCTGGTTCCGGCAATATTTGAGGAAATCGCTTTTAGAGGAGTGGTTTTGGGGTCTCTTAGAAGATACGGAGATTATTTTGCCGTGCTTGTTTCTTCGCTTTTGTTTGCCATGGTTCACAAAGATAAATATCAAGTGCCGTTCGCTTTTGTTTTAGGACTTGTGCTGGGCTCTTTTTTAGTAGAAACAAATTCTATATTCCCTAGTATGTTAATTCATTTTTTTAATAATTTTTTTTCGTGCGTTTTAAGCCTATTAAAAGCTTATTCAAAAAAATCATACGAAGTTTTTGGGGATATTTATATACTAATAGTTTTAATTTTGGGAATTATTTCTTTTTTTAAAATACTAAAATTAAATCCTAATTTTTTATTAAAAGATAAAAACTCACCATCTTTTATAACAACAAAAGAGCGCATACAAGTTTTTTTCTTTGGAGGAAGTGCGTTTTTACTTTTGATAATATTTATTTTTTTGCAATTGCTGTTTTTTTTATTTTAAAAAGAGTCTTGTGCTAACTATTTAAAAACACGCTTTTAAAAAGACTAATTGAAATAAATTGCAAATTAAATCTTCAACAAAAACTTTTATAAGCATGTTGTGGGAATAATTAACCTCGTTTGAAAAAAGTAAAAATCCATGCTAGCATTAACCGCGTTTGGTTTTTATTTTTTAGGGGGAACTTTGGATTCTTTCAGAGAGGTTTGGGGTCTTGTTTGTGAGTACTGTAAAAATAAAATTACAGATGTCGCCTATAAGGCTTGGATTGAAAAAATAGAGCCGGTCAGTATGGATTTTGCTTCGTGTGGTGCGGTTATAGCGGCCCCTACAGAATTTCACAGACAAACACTTCAGAAGTGCTATCTTGCTCTAATATCTGAGGCGTTTAAAGAAATATTTGAATCTGAAATAAAAATAGAAGTCGTGCTTAGAGACCAAGAAACAAAAGAAAAAAGCTTTCTAAAACACGCACAAATAAATTCGAAGAGTAGTTCTGAAGGCGAATTTACTTTTGATAATTATGTGGTCGGGTCATCAAACAAATTTGCTCACGCAGCCGCGATGGCCGTAGCCGCTAATCCTGCAAAATCTTATAATCCTTTATTTGTCTACGGAAGCTCCGGGCTTGGGAAAACCCATCTTCTTTACGCTATTTGCAATGAAATAAAAAAAACAGAAGGCGACCTAGTCCCTGTTTATATAAAAGGGGACGATTTTACCAACGAACTTATCAATGCAATAAGAACAAACACAACAAACACCTTTCACAGCAAGTATAGAAAAGCAAGCATATTTCTTGTGGACGATATTCAGTTTATAGCGGGTAAAGATTCAACCCAAGAAGAGTTTTTCCATACTTTTAATTCTCTTTACGAAGCAAAAAGACAAATAGTTTTAACATCTGATAGGCCTCCGAAAGAAATTCAAACACTAGAAAACCGGTTACGTACACGCTTCGAATGGGGGCTTATAGCGGATATACAGGCCCCTGATTTTGAAACCAGAACAGCTATAATAAAAAGAAAGGCTGAGTTTTTAGAAATAAATCTTCCTAGAGACGTAACAGAATACATAGCCAGGAAGCTTAGAGCAAATATTCGTCAACTAGAAGGAGCTGTAAAAAAACTAAAAGCCTATCAGCTTTTAAAAGGTCAAGAACCTAGTGTCTGGATTGCTAAAGAAGCTATATCAGACACATTAAACAACGACCAACCCCCACTAGTCACTGTGGAAAAAATAATAGAAGAAACCGCAAGAACTTTTGGGGTTTTAAGCGAGGACATAAGATCTTCAAAGCGCTCCTCTTCTATTTCGACCGCGAGACAAGCCGCTATATATATATGTCGTGAGATTACGCAGCTTTCTACGTCGGCAATAGGGAAGAAATTTGGAGGGCGCGACCACTCAACCGTTAGTTATGCAATACAGCAAGTTGAAAAAAATATAAATTCTGACAAAAACGCAAAAGCGGTTATAAACGATATCGTAAAAAATATGCAAGGAGCGTAGTTTTGTTTTCAACTTTGTTTCAACACTTAACAAGAAAGAAAAATTAAAAGCTTTGAAAGCTCTTGACCGAACTTTGTTTTTAAAAAAAAATAAACACAGTTTTTCTAAAAGTTTTTGCGTTCCTGCTTTTGTCTTTTTGCTCGGCTTGTAGGTTTTAAACAAATCAACACCCCCTATTACTACTACTAAAATTTATATTATTTATTTCAGACAAAGGAATTGAGTTTTTGAAAGTTGTTTGCAAAAAAAAAGACCTAGAAAAAGCCACTGCTATCGCGCAGAGATTTGCTCCAATAAAACTTTTAACAAACTTGCCAGAAGGAATTTTATTAGAAGCGAAAGACTCTAGTCTTTTATTAAAAAGTTACAACCTAGACACAGGAATAATTTTGAAACTATCAGCCAAGGCAGAAAAAAGGGGAGAAATTGTCTTGGTTGCAAGAGTTTTTTCTGAAATAGCAAAGAGGTCTGCAAGCGAAGATATAAAAATCCAAACAAACGACAAGATGTTGGCAACAATATCAAGTGGTCAGAGCAATTTTTTTATAACAGGCGTGGATCCGAATTCTTATCCCACTATTCCCGAAATCAAATCAACAAAAAAACTAAAAATAAAACTCAAAACCTTAAAAAAGATGGTAAGAAGGACAATTTTTGCGATTGCAAAAGCAAACTCCGGAGTAGAAAACGTTTATTCTGGAGTTTTGTTTGAAATAAAAAATGACACGCTTTTTCTTGTTGCTGTAGATGGATATAGAATGGCGGTTTGTAGTTGTTTTTTCAAAAACGAGAGCAATATAAAATTTATAGTGCCAGGTAAAGCGCTTATGGAAATCTCTAAGCTTGTTAGTAAAACCCGCGAAGAAACAGTTGATCTTATTTTGGAAAAAAACCATATTATTTTTTGTTTAAAAGACATGAAACTTATCGCAAGGCTAGTCGAGGGAAATTTTCTTGATTATCAATCCAGTTTGCCAAAAGCCCATAAAACAAAAGTAACGGTATCTATTTTAACCCTTGTTAGCTCTGTAGAAAGAGTTTCTTTGGTGGCAGATGATAGTGCGAAAAACCCACTAAAGATTATTTTAGAAGACAACAAAATAAAACTCTTTTGTGAAGCAAGCCTTAGCCAAGCGAGTGATGAAATTGAAGCAAAAACGGAAGGAGAGATTTTAGAAATAGGATTAAACAGTAAATATTTACTAGATGCTTTAAAAAACGCCGGTTGTGACGAAGTAAGGCTTGAGTTCTCTGGAGCCTTGTCTCCTGTAAAAATTTTGCCAATAGATGGAGACGATTTTGTTTTTTTGGTTTTACCTGTTAGGTTAAAAACCTAGCAAAAAAAATACACGCCGCAATATTAACAATGAATACAACTTTCGGGAGACAAATTATGAATCTAGCAAAATGTCCATACTGTTCAAAAAAAATTACATATCCGGAAGCATGGCACCTAAAGAAAAAACTGAAATTCTTGTGCTCTGAATGTAAAAAAAACTCTATTCCAACGCTTGGTGTTTCAGGTAAAATTATAGGAGGAACAATAGCAATAATTTCAAGCCTCTTAAGCGTTTTGTCTTTTTTTGTTTTAAGGGCGGGCGTATTTGTGTTGGCCTTGATGTTGTTTTTGATATTTGTTTTGTTTTTTTTGGTTTTTCCGTTTTTTATAGAATTGACAAAAACGGAAAAGCTCAATTAATTTGATGAGAAAGGAGCCTAATTTTGAAGAGAAAAAAAGAACAGGATGCCTATACAGGAGACAAGATTCAAGTTTTGGAAGGGCTTGAGGCTGTTAGAAAAAGACCCGGAATGTATATAGGTTCTACTGGACCGAAGGGACTACACCATTTAGTCTATGAAATAGTAGACAATTCAATAGACGAAGCGCTTGCGGGATTTTGTGACAAAATAGTAGTAGAACTTTTACCCGAAAACGTTATACTCGTTGTTGATAATGGTCGAGGTATACCGGTTGACATTCAACCCAAAGTTGGAATTTCCGCTGTTACTGTCGTTTTTACAACTTTACACGCGGGGGGGAAGTTCGGCGGAGGAGGATATAAGGTTTCTGGTGGTTTACACGGAGTAGGTTCCAGTGTGGTCAATGCACTTTCCGAATGGCTCGAGGTACATGTTTTTAAAGACGGAAAAGTATATTTTCAAAGATTTAACAGAGGAGCTCCAGAAGAAGATCTAAAAATAATTGGTGAATCAAAAAAAACAGGAACGCAAGTTGCTTTTAAATCAGATCCGGAAATTTTTAAAGAAACAAACACTTATGACATAGAGGTATTAAAAACACGTTTAAGAGAGCAAGCGTTTTTAAACGCCGGAGTAAACATAGAAATAAAAGACAAAAGAGATCAGCATCAAAAAGATGAAAGTTTTTGTTATGTGGGAGGAATTACGAGCTTTGTTGATTACATTCATAAAAAAAGGGCGTTGGGAGTCATTCACCCGCAGGTTATAAAGTTTTTTAACAAAGCGAAAAACGATACGGCCGAAGTGGACATAGCGCTTCAATATAACGATAGTTACAATGAGTTGATTTTATCGTTTGCCAACAACATTCATACAACTGATGGCGGCGCCCACGAAGATGGTTTTAAAAGAGCCTTTACGCGCGTGATGAACGATTACGCCAGAAGACACAATATTTTAAAAGAAAACGATAAAAACTTTACAGGCGAAGACGTAAGAGAGGGTTTAACTGTTATTATAAGCGTGAAGCTTAAAGATGCACAGTTTGAAGGTCAAACAAAAACTCGTCTCGGCAATGCGGAGATAAAAACACTAGTTGATTCTGTAATTAATACAGAGATGAGTGCTTTTTTAGAAGAAAATCCGGCTGTTGCAAAAACAATTTTTGGAAAAGCTTTAGCAGCTGCGCGCGCTAGAGACGCCGCGAAAAAAGCACGCGATATGATACGAAGAAAGAGCGTTTTGGAATCCGCAGCCTTACCGGGAAAGCTTGCGGATTGTCAGTCGAAAGATAGCGAGCTAACAGAAATATATATAGTTGAAGGTGAGTCTGCTGGTGGTTCAGCCAAGGGCGGTCGTGATAGAAAATTTCAAGCCATTTTACCTCTTTGGGGGAAAATGCTAAACGTAGAAAAAGCCCGACTTGATAAAATTTATGGCAACGAAAAACTGACTCCTGTAGTTACCGCGCTTGGTTGTGGTGGTATAGGCGAAGAGTTTGATGTGGAAAAACTGAGATATGGTAAGGTTATAATAATGGCTGATGCCGATGTGGACGGTGCACATATTAGAACACTTTTGCTTACGTTTTTCTTTAGATTTATGAAATCGCTTATAGAAAAAGGACATGTTTATATCGCCCAGCCTCCGCTTTACAGGCTTACAAAATCTAAAAAACACTATTATGCATTTTCTGACGCAGAGCGTGATACAATTTTATCTAAGCTTGGTAGCGGAATAGATATTCAGCGGTATAAGGGTCTTGGAGAAATGGATTCGGGTCAACTTTGGGAAACGACTATGGATCCAGAAACCAGGACAATTTTAAAAATAAACTTAGAAGACGCAGAGCTTGCTGACGAGACTTTTACTATTTTAATGGGCGACAAAGTCGAACCAAGAAGAAAATTCATAGAAGAAAATGCAAAATACGTTCAGAATTTAGACGTATAGGAGGAAAATTTTGAGTGAAGAAAAAACTAACCCAAAAATAATTAATGTAGACATAGACAAAGAAATGAAAAAATCTTTTCTTGATTATTCTATGTCTGTTATTGTTTCAAGAGCTCTGCCCGATGTAAGAGATGGCTTAAAGCCTGTACACAGGCGGATTCTTTATACTATGTTTGAAAATGGTCTTACTCCAGACAAGCCCTATAGAAAATGCGCGGACACCGTGGGCAATGTTTTAGGGAGATATCATCCTCATGGTGATGCCGCGGCTTACGATGCTTTGGTGCGTTTAGCACAGGACTTTTCTATGCGATATATACTTGTTGATGGGCATGGCAATTTCGGGTCTATAGACGGTGATCCGCCCGCGGCTTATCGTTATACGGAATCTCGTATGAGCAAGATTTCTTCTAAAATGCTGACCGACATAGAAAAAGAAACAGTTAACTTTTTACCTAATTACGACGACCGCCTTAAAGAACCGGAGGTTTTGCCCTCCAGATTTCCAAACTTATTAGTAAACGGTTCTTCTGGCATAGCGGTTGGTATGGCGGCAAATATCCCCCCCCACAATCTTGGAGAGATAATAAATGCGATTAATTTTTTATTAGATAATCCAACAGCAGAACTTGAGGAAATTGTAAAATACATCGAAGGTCCTGATTTTCCAACCGGAGCTATAATTATGGGGAAAAGCGGTATAAGATCAGCATATGCTACTGGTCGAGGAAAGGTTGTGGTTAGGGCCAGAGCCGAAGTAACAAGAAAAGAAGGTCAACGTGAAAAAATAATAATAACAGAACTTCCCTATCAAGTTAATAAAGCTAGACTTTGTGAAAATATAGCAAACCTGGTAAAAGAAAAACGCGTAAACGGAATTGCCAACATAGAAGATCACTCCGACAGAGACGGCATGCACATTGAGATTACGATAAAAAGAGATGCTTGTGCGAATGTAATTTTGAACCAGCTTTATTCTTTTACGCAGCTTCAGACGACTTTTGGTGTTATTATGCTTGCTATAGTAAACGGCGAACCAAAAGTTTTAAATTTAAAACAAATCTTAGAACATTATATAAATTTTCAAATTCAAGTTATAACAAAAAGAACGAGGTTTGATTTAAACAAGGTTAAAGCAAGAGCACACATTTTAGAGGGCTTAAAAAAGGCCTTGGATTTTATAGATGAAGTTATAAAGATTTTGCGTGCCTCGAAAACAGTTTCAGAAGGAAAAGAAAAACTTACGTCTCGATTTGATTTAGATGACATTCAAGCACAGGCGATAGTTCAAATGCGTTTGGGACAGCTCACAAACCTTGAAAGAAAAAAAATAGACGAAGAACTTAAATCTTTAGTAGAAAAAATAAAAGATTTAGAAAGCATACTTTCTTCTTTTGACAAAAAAACAGCAATCTTAAAAGAAGAATTAGAACAGATTAAAAAAAGATTTAATGATAAACGACGCACAGAAATCACGGTATCATCTGGTGATCTTGACATAGAGTCGCTCGTGCCAAATGATGAGTGTGTAATAACACTTACAAACTTTGGTTATATCAAAAGACAAGGTATTAATAATTATAGAACACAAAGGCGTGGAGGAAGGGGTGTTTCCTCTATGACAACCAGAGAAACGGACGTAGCCAATGAGATGTTTGTTTGCAAAAACCATGACCATATTATGTTGTTTACAAGCTTTGGGCGTGTGTATAGGTTAAAAAGCTATGAAGTACCAGAAAATTCTAGGGTTTCTAAGGGAACCAATATCGTAAACCTTATACCGTTGTCATCTGATGAAAAAATAAACTCTGTTATTAAAGTTACGGGATTTGATAATAGTCTTAACTTGATTATGGTAACAGAAAAAGGACGTATAAAAAGAACATTGTTGGCAGATTTTGAAAGTGTTAGAAAAAACGGAAAAATCGCCATAACTCTTAGCAAAGATGACAACCTTGCCTGGGTTCATTTGACAACAGGCAGCGACAAGGTTTTGGTTGCTACAAAAAAAGGCATGGTTATAAAGTTTCACGAAGATAATGTGCGTGTTATGGGTAGATCTGCAGCAGGAGTAAGAGCTATACGTCTTAAAAAAGATGACGACAAGGTTGTTGGAATGTCGGTTATCTCTGAAAAAAACAAAGATGTTTTTGTGCTTACTATATGCGAAAACGGATTTGGTAGAGTTTCTAGACTCTCTGATTATCGTTTACAGTTACGCGGAGGTAGCGGAATAATTAATTATCACACAGATAAATTTGGAGATGTTGTAGGAAATAAAATAGTTAATTTGAAAGACGATATAATTATTATTTCTTTAAACGGGGTTTTGATAAGAATTCCTGTTGGATCTATAAGAAAGTGTAAAAGACCATCAAAAGGAGTAAAAATTATGAAAATATCTAAAAACGATAAAGTCGTAGCCTTTACACAAGCGCCGCAAAAAAACGAAGATTTTAAAAAAGATAAAAATTAAGATTTAAAATAAAACTTAAAGCTAAAAGAATTATATTTACTTCGGGAGCAAACTATTTTTATGGTTGCAAAAACTTAGCGAAAATTGTAATACCAAATTCTGTTAAATTAACTTGTGGAACTATGATGAAGTCTTTAAACCCCCACAACAAGAAGCCCTAAAATCCTATGAGAATTGGAGTTTCTTGTTGTCAGGATTTGAGAGTTCCGTTATAAAAAAATTAGATTGTATAACAAACTATAGCAAAACTCTATGCTTCTTAGAGTCAACTGGAATTAGGAGGTTATGTAGTATTTTAAAAATCTCGCTTTGGAATACAAAGAACAAAAAGTCTATAAAAACTTAAAGACAAGCGATCTTAAAAAGATCGCCTGCGTTTGAACATTATTGTGATTGTTAATTTTTTTTATTAACACTGACAATTAGAAGTATAATTTCCGATATTAATTTTTATTTAAGAAAAATTTTTAACTTAAAGATAACTATTTATACATAAAATTAAGATTAAGTTTAAAAATATTCGCTAATAAAGAAAAATAAACTGGATATTACATGACTCCCTCCTGCAAGCTAATTCTTTAATTGAACAATCTTTTTTGTTCATTGGACTTGTATTTCAAAGTCCTTTGTTAGTGTTAGCTTTTTTTATAAATATTATTCATAAAATTTGCGTATTTTTTATGTTTTTATGCTGGTGATTTGTAAATTTTGAAAATTTAGGGTAAAAAAACTTGGGTACAGTTTAGTTTATGAACCGCTTAATTTGTTATTTGTAGTGATTTTTAATTAAGTTAAAATTTTAGTTTACTGTTTTTTATATGAAAATTTTTTTTGATTTTTTTCAAATTTTTTTTCCTACACGTTGTCCATATTGCGAAAAAATAATTATATCTGACCGCAATATGTGTAATGTTTGTGTTGAAAAAATACTTTCAAAAGATTTAATTAGAGGTTTCAAAATTAGAAATTGTAATTTTCTATGTTTATCAAGTTTTTTATATAACAATCGAGTTAAAGAAGCCGTTTGGCGGTATAAGTTTTCTGGTAAAAAAGATTATGCAAAAAGTTTTGCCAAAAATCTTATAGTATCTTTTTCAACGAAGTTTAGTTTTAGTGACTTTGATTTTGTTACAAATGTGCCGATTAGCAAAAAAAGGTTAAAAGAAAGAGGCTATGATCAAGCAAAGATTTTGGCACAAGAATTTTCGGCAATAACACAAATTAGATATAAAGATTTCTTAAAAAAAGATATAGACAATATGCCTCAACATACTTTGAATGTTACAGAAAGAAAAACAAACACCAGAGACGTATATTCGCTTAAAACTTCTGCTATACTAAATGGTAGGAAAATTTTAATTGTGGATGATGTAGTTACTAGTGGAAATACATTTGGTGAGTGTGTTTTTGTGCTGAAAAAAGGTGGAGCCTCCTTTGTTTTTGCTTTGAGTTTGGCTTCCGCTCGGTGTGTAGAAGTTTAACTAATGGATGTGCAATTGTCTTGCAAGAATTTAATATTTGTTAAGGTTTTTTAAAATTGTGTTTTAAGCTTTTTATATTTGCCAAAAATATTTTTGACGTTACTAAAATTGTTATAAATGTTGTGTTATTTATATTTTTTATGAGTTTTAGTTTATTTTTTAAAAAAGTTTTTTCTGCAAAGGTTTAGGTGGTGATTTGTTTTATGTCTAGTCTTGCTATAGATTTAGGCACATCGCACACAAGAATTTTTATACCCAATAAAGGTGTTGTCGTGAATGAACCTTCAGTAGTAGCGGTTGATCCTTTAATGAAGAATATTTACGCTATTGGAAGCGAAGCCTTCGAAATGTTGGGCAGAACCTCGAAGGATATTCAAGTTGTTTATCCCTTGTTGGGTGGTATGATAAGAGATTATTGTATGATAGAAGGTATGGTAAAATTTTTTTTGAAACGAGCAAAAAAAGCATGGTTAATTATGCCAAAAGCCTTAATATGTATACCGGGCGAAATTACCGATGTGCAAAAAATCGCTGTTATAAATGCAATTCAATCAGCCGGAATACGAAAGGTTCGTATAATTGAAGCTCCTATTGCTGCAGCAGTAGGTTCTGGAATAGAAATATCAAATCCGCGAGGTTTGTTGGTGGTAAACGTTGGAGCAGGTACCACGGATATAGCAATTATGTCACTAAACGGGCTTGTTGCTTCGACCTCTTTGAGAATTGCCGGTGATGATATGGACGAGGCGATTACAAGATATGTAAAATGCAAACATAATCTTATTATAGGGAAAAGAACGGCTGAGATTTTAAAAATTAAGATTGGTTCCGTTTTTCCGCAGGTAAAAAGACTTGTTCATACCGTGAAAGGGAAAGATACAATAAATCGTTTGCCAAAGTCTGTAGAAGTTTTTTCCGATGAGGTTTTTGGGGTTTTATCAAAAGTTGTTGAAAAGATTTTAGATTCTATTGTGGAAATGTTAGAGATAGTTTCTCCTGAACTTGTTGCAGATATACTTTCTGATGGTGTAACACTATCTGGAGGGTGTGCGCGACTTGCTGGACTTGATAAAGCAATAAGTTCAAGAACCGGTCTTGAGGTAAAAGTTGTTGAAGAACCGGAATTTTGTGTTGCACGAGGTGCGGGTGAGTCTATAAAATATATGTCGTCTAACGTCCATATGGAGAATTTTGGAGTAATAAATCCTTTATCTCTGGATTAAATTTTTGAGGGTGAAATTATGAGAAATCTGTCAAAAAGAAGAATTATATCAACAATATCTTTTTCAATTTTAGGTTTATTGTTAATTTGGTTTATTGTAGGGTACAATTCTTTAGTTTCTTCTCGTGAGAACACAATTAAGCAACAATCCAATATACAAACACAGCTTCAAAGAAGACTTGATCTTATACCAAACATTGTGAACACTGTAAAAGGCTATACAGTTCATGAGTCTGAAATAATAAAATCTGTATCTGATGCTAGATCTAGACTGGCGGGTGCTTCGAATATGAGCGAAAAAGCAGAAGCCAATGCTGAATTAAGTTCAGCATTTTCAAGATTACTTATGATAGCGGAAAATTATCCTGATTTGAAAGCTAATCAAAATTTTATTGCTCTTTCGGACGAGTTATCTGGCACAGAAAATCGCATAACGGTTGCTAGAAAAGATTATAACGAAGCTGCTACTATTTACAATAAATCCGTAAAAACTTTTCCAACCGTGATTTTAGCTAGTATGTTTTCTTTTAATGAGGTAGAGTATTTTTCGGCTGGTGAAACAGTCAAAGATGTACCAAAAGTTGAGTTTTAGGAGTTTATTTTGGCTGTCTTTTGCGAATTGTGTGTTTTTGTAATTTTGGTTGCTTCGAACTTATACAAAAACAAACAATTTCTAAAGAAACTTGATATATATCGAAAATTTTTGATTAATTTTTGTTCTGCTTTTTTTGTTTTCGGTTTTATTCTTGTCAAACAAGCAAGCGCTGCTTTGAGTTTGCCTAATCCAACCAGAGAATTTTACGTAAATGACTTTGCGAATATACTTTCTGCAGAAACCAAACAATATGTATATGATATTTCTTTAGAGCTTTTCAAACAAACAAAAGCTCAGCTTGTTGTTGTTACGGCTTCTTCTTTGAACCAAAAAGATATTAGAGAATACAATTTGGAGCTATCTAGAAAATGGGGCGTAGGAGACAAAACACTCCAAAATGGTCTCGTCGTTCTTTTGGCTCCAAATGAACGTCAAGTTGATGTTTGTGTTGGAACTGGACTTGAAGGAAAAATAAATGATGCAAAAGCGGGTAGGCTTCTGGACGAATATGCTGTCAATGAATTTAAAAACAAAAATTGGAACGAAGGCATAAAAAGTCTTGCTTCTGTGTTTGTTAACGAGATTTATAAAGAATACGGGCAAACTTCGCCAGGAGAAATTAAAAAGAATATTAAAAAAACAACTCATAAAACTGAGGTTTTGTTTTCGCGTGCTTTTGTTGTTATTGTAATTTTGCTTTTTTTTATTTTTAGAAGAAGGATTTTTTTCCTTTCAAGGGGTAGTGGCATAAGTTTTTTTGGCAACGGTAGTGGAGATGGAGGAAATTTTGGTGGAGGTGGTGGTTTTAGTGGTGGTGGAGCTTCCAGAAAGTTTTGAAGAGGGAAAAAAATGAAAAAAATTTGTGTGGTTACCGCGACAAGAGCTGAATATGATGGACTTTTTCCACTTATAAAAAAAATAAAAAAACAAAAATATTTTTCTTTACAGCTTGTAGTTACAGGTGCACATTTATCAAAAGATTTTGGCCTAACATATAAAAAAATTCAAAAAGATGGTTTTAAAATACATAAAGAAATAAACATGCTTTCTTCGGATGATAAAGCCGTTAACATAAGCAAAGCTATGGCAATAGAACTTGAGGAGTTTTCGAGGTATCTTGCTGTAAGCAGGCCAGATATAATAGTTATTTTAGGGGACAGATATGAACTTTTACCCATTTGTATAGCGGCGATGAACGAATTAATCCCTGTAGCACACATAAGCGGAGGAGAAATTACCGAAGGAGCATTAGATGATCAAGTAAGACACGCTGTGACAAAATTTTCTTTTTTACATTTCACAGCAAATAAAAAATATCGCAAGCGAGTTATACAACTCGGTGAAAATCCGAATAGAGTTTTTGCTTTTGGCGAGCTATCAATTGAAAACATAAAAAAAGAAAAACTTCTTTCAAAAGAAGAATTAAAAAAAGAACTAGGCTTTGAGTTAGATAAACCTTACGCGCTTATTACATTTCATCCGGTTACGCTCGAAAACAACACGGCTGGTAAACAGTTTGCAGAGCTTCTTCGAGCGCTTGATGCAACAGATTTAAAAGCAATATTAACAAAATCTAATGCCGACATAGGAGGGCGGATAATAAATAAAATCGCAAAAGATTATGCTAAAAAAAAATTTAAAAAAGCAATACTTTTTGATAATTTAGGTCGTATACTTTATTTAAGTGCTATGAAACATGCGGAATTAGTTTTAGGAAATTCATCTAGTGGAATCTGTGAAGCTCCGAGCTTTTCTGTTCCTACAGTTAATATAGGCGATAGGCAAAAGGGTAGAATCCAATCCAAAACAACTGTTAATTGTCAGCCAAATTACAGCGACATACTTAATACTATTAAGGAAGTGCGCAGAGATAGTTTCAGAAAAAAAATAAAAAATGCTAAAAATCCCTATGAGAATAAAAGTACGTCAGGAAAGATTATAAAAACTTTGAAAAATTTTTTGAGCAAGAAAAACATAACTTTAAAAAAGAAATTTTATGATATTAAATTTTAGATCCGATTTTTAAAAATTTTGAATTTTATGAAAGGTATTTTGAAAAATAAAAAAAACTATTGTTTTAACAATTCTTGATGGTTATGGTATTAGCAAAAATGAATACGGAAACGCCGTAAAAAAAGCTAACACTAAAAATTTAGATAAGTTTTTCGCTTTATATCCGTTTATTACTTTAAAAGCCTCTGGGAAAAGCGTAGGATTGCCTGAAGGCCAGGTGGGTAACAGCGAAGTTGGACATTTAACTCTAGGTGCGGGAAAAATTGTACCACAGGAGCTTTGTAAAATAAACACGGAAATAAAAAATAAAAGTTTTTTTAAAAACAAAAAACTAAAATTAGTGTGTCAAAAAACAGCTAAAGAAAAAAGCGTGCTTCATATTTTAGGACTTGTTTCAGATGGGGGTGTACATAGTCATATAAATCATCTTTTTGCTTTATTAAAATTCGCAAAACAAGAAAAAGTGCAAGAAGTTCAAATTCATGTCATTCTTGACGGGCGCGATACACCTCCCGGGTCTGGGATTTTGTTTTTGAAGAAGCTGAAAGAAAAAATAAAAAAAATAAAACTTGGTAAAATAGCTAGCATTTCTGGAAGATATTATGCTATGGATAGAGACAACAATGAAAAAAGAATAAAAAAATCTGCCGAAGCCATAAAAGGTTCAAGTAAAAACAAATTTTCATCTGAAATTTTATCTTTAAAAGATTCATATAAAAAAGATATAACTGATGAATTTTTTAAACCTTGCTCCTTGAAAAATAGAAAAATTGTTAACAAAGAAGACAAAATAATTTTTTTTAACTTTAGGCCAGATAGAGCAAAACAATTAACTGAATATCTTATAAATAATAAAATTTTTAAGAAAAAAAATTTTATTTGTTTTGTGGATTATAATTTGCAGGTAAAAAATGTAAAAGTTATTTTTAATAAAAATCCTATTAAAAATACCGTAGGAGAGATTTTATCTAATAATAATCTTCGCCAATTAAGAATAGCAGAAACGGAAAAATATGCGCATGTGACTTCATTTTTTAATGGCGGTCAAAATAAGAAATTTCCATTAGAAGAGAGAATATTAATTCCATCACCCAAAGTAAAAACCTACGATTTAGACCCAGGAATGTCAGCTAAAAAGATAACTAAAAAAGTTGTAGAAAAAATAAAAAACAAAACACACGATATTATAATTTTAAACTTCGCAAATGCTGACATGGTAGGTCATACTGGAAATTTTGAAGCAACTGTTAAAGCTATAGAAATAGTTGATCTTTGCATAGGAAAAATTTATAAAGAACTCAAAAAAATAGATGGAACTTTATTAATAACTGCTGATCACGGCAATGCTGAAAAAATGTTAGAAAACGGTAAGCCTTTTACTGCGCATACTGCAAATCCAGTTCCTTTTTGTGTAGTAAATAGGTCTTATAAATTTACAAACGAAGAAACTATAGCAGATGTGGCCCGTGTTATTTTAAATCTTATATTTAATTCCCGTTACGATTGGAATTGAGGTGAAAAATTTTACAATTGTTAATTTGCTATGGTAGACTCATGATGCGTTTGTAAAAACAATTAATATTAAAAAATTTGAAATAATAATTGCGTAAATAGGTTAAGTTTAGTTATTTTAGAATCGAAGTTATTAACGGATAGATTTAATATTAAAGGATAGTTTTTGATTAGTTTGTATATGAAGTAAAAGTGGGCGGTGCCGTGTTTTTTGCGGTTAAGGGGTAAGTTGTGTCGTTTAAAAAGCTAAATCTTTCGCGTGAAATGCGGGAGTCTGTAGATTCGATGGGTTTCAAAGAAATGACTGAAATTCAAAGCAGGTCTATACCTGTTATTAAGTCTGGACGTGATGTTTTTGGAAAATCGCAAACAGGTACAGGAAAAACTTTGGCGTTTGCTATACCGGCACTCGAATATATAGACAATAGTAATCCAAACGAGGTACAGATTCTTGTTTTGTGTCCTACAAGGGAGCTTGCTATACAAGTTTCGAGCGAAGTTTTACGATTAGCAAAGTTTAAAAAAAACATAGGAATTGCTGTTATATACGGCGGAGTGCCGATAGAAAGGCAAATAATAAAATTAAAAAGAGCAAATATTGCAATAGGTACACCGGGTCGTATAATGGATCACTTAAGGAGAAGGACATTGAGGCTTCAGAACATTAAAATGGTTGTTTTAGATGAAGCTGATGAAATGTTAAGTATGGGGTTTCGAGACGATATAGAAAAAATTTTAGTAGACTCTCCCCCAAACAGACAAACCGTGCTTTTTAGTGCGACTGTTTCTGAGGAAATTTTGAAATTAACTAAAAAATTTCAAAATAATCCAATGTTTATTGAAATAAAAGGAAAACAAGAAACCGTTGAAAATATAACGCAGTACTACTATAGCGTGCCGTTTAGTAAAAAACAGGATGCTTTAAAGTTGCTTTTGCTTTATCACTGTCCGAAACTTGCTGTGATATTCTGCAATACAAAAAAAACAGTGGATTTAGTAGCTGATTTTTTAAAAGCCAATTGTTTTCAAGTTGTGGGTTTGCATGGAGATATGCAGCAAAATCAGCGCACATGTGTTATGAATTCTTTTAAAAATGGGCATATAAAAATATTAGTTGCTACAGATATAATGGCCAGGGGCATAGATGTAGAAGGTATAGACTGGGTTATAAATTTTGATATACCGCAAAATGTAGAGTACTACGTGCACAGAATAGGGAGAACCGGTCGAGCCGGCAGATTAGGGGAGGCTTTTACACTTTGTTCTGGACGCATACAAATTCAAGCTATAATAAAAATTTCAACTATAATTAAATCAAATATAAGAGAGTGTTTTTTGCCAAGTATGCCTGAGATTATTGACAAACAGTATAAAAGGAATATTGCTTACATAGAGAAAAAAATAAATATAAATAAAACGGGCAAGGTAGAAGAGAATTATGAGAAGATGCTTTCTGATCTTGAAGCTTTGAATTTTAACGTAAGAGAAATAGCTTTAGCTAGTTTAGAAGGCCTTTTTGAAACCAAAGACAAATTATTAAAAGAAACAAAGCCTGTAAAACTTAGTTTTTCTGATTCCAGATTTAGTCAAAGAAGAGCGGTTTTGAACTCTAAAAATTCAAAATATGCCGATAAACAAAAGATTTCTATCGATTTTGGAAAAGCCAACAAAGCAACTCATTCTTCAATATTTTCTTTGATTTTAAACCATACTAACTTAACACCAAAAGAAATTGGCAAAATAGATATTCGCGAAAATATAAGCATAATTGAGGTACCACGCCATAAAGCAGAAGTTGTAATTAAAAAAATTAAAAATTCAAAAATATTAAAACAAAAATAAAAATAAAAGAAATTCAAAATATGCATAATTTAAAATGGACTAAATCTCAGCAAGATGCTATAAGCGTAAGTGGTGGTTCAGTTGTAGTCTCTGCGGCAGCGGGTTCTGGGAAAACTGAAATTTTAAGTCAAAGAGTCATAGAAAAGATTTGTTGTGTTGAGAATCCTAATAATATAAATGACTTTTTAATAGTAACTTTTACTAATGCTGCAGCCGAAGAAATGAAATGTAGAATCACAAAAAAACTTTATGATTTAGCAAGTAGTAGCCCCAAAAATTCTCATCTTAAACATCAACAAATCTTATTGCAAGCATCAAATATTAGTACCGTGCACGGATTTTGCAACAAACTTATAAAAGAAAATTTTACTTTGGCCAATGTTTGTCCTACTTTCAAAATTGCAAATGAATCTCAAGTAAGCGAGTTAAAAGCCAAAGCTTTAGATTTTGTTTTGGAAGAAGCGTACGCTAAAAAGGATCCTAGTTTTATGCGTTTGTTGCAAAATGTTAGTAAGCTGGATGACGATCAGAATCTTATACAGCTTGTTAAAGAGGTTTATGAGTTTTCAAATTCTATTTTTTTTCCGAATATCTGGTTTAAATCTGTCAAAGAAAAGTTAAGTACAGAAAATTTTTCTCTTTGGATTGATATTATATTTGATTATTCGCTTGAAATAATTTGTTATTTTAAAAACATAGTTTTGTATTTGATAAATCTTATAAACAATCATAAAAATTTAACTAAAGCTTATTTTAAAGTTTTAGAAGCAGACTTAGTAATTCTAAATGAAACTGAGTTTTTTATTTGTAAAAAAAATTGGGAAAATTTAAGAAAAAATATTAAGTCTATTGTTTTTTTAAGGCTGGGTGTGTGCAAAGAACCTGAAAAAGAAGAAATTAAAATAAAAATTTTAGAGTACCGAAATAAAATCAAAAAATATGTCTCTAAATTATTAGAACTTTTCTCTCCGACAATCGAGGATATAAAGAGCGACGCTCTAAAAACTCTAGAATTTATAACGCCACTTTTTGAATTAGTAGAAAATTTTAGAAAAAAATTTCAAAGATTAAAGGAAGAAAAGGATTTGTTGGATTTTTCTGATTTGGAGCATTTTGCGTTAAAACTCTTGGTTAAACAAACAGATAATATATCGAGTTTTAAAAAAACTAAGCTTGCTGAAAAAATTTCGGAACAGTTTAGTGAAGTACTAATCGATGAGTACCAAGATACAAGCGAAATACAAGATGTAATCTTTAGAGCGGTTTCAAAAAACGAGAAAAATTTGTTCATAGTTGGTGATGTAAAACAAAGCGTTTATTCTTTTAGGCAAGCAAAACCTGAAATTTTTTTAAAACGAAAAGAAGCAGTAAATTTTTTTTCTCAAAAAGAAAAAAATAGAGTTTTTCCAACAAAAATTATACTTTCTGAAAATTTTAGAAGCGAAAACGAAATGTTAAAGTTTACAAATTTTATTTTTAAAATGCTTATGACTAAAGAAACTTCTTCAATAGATTACGATGATGAAGAAGCTTTTAAAACCACAAATTTAAAGAGCCCTCGATATAAAAATGAAGTGTATATTTTAGAGAAACTTAAATCTAGCGAAGAAGAAAAACAGCAATTGGAAGCTGAGTTTATAGCTAATAAAATAAAAAAAGCAATTTTAGAGGAAAATATTCAGCCAAAGGATTTCTGTATACTTCTTAGAAATACATCTGGTAAAGCTTTGATTTTTAAAGAAGCTTTAAAAAAACATAATATACCAGTTGTAGCTGATGTTTCTGGAAATTTTTTTGAAAACGAAGAAGTAAGCTTTATAATTTCTTTCTTGAAAGTTATAGATAATCCGACTTCTGATATTGATTTGGCAAGACTAATGATTAGTCCAATTTTTGACTTTTCTATTGAAGAGTTAACTAAAATAAGACTTTCAAGCACCAACGTCAGTGTGTATGAATGTTTAATTAAACACGCCGAAACTAATAAAAAATGTTCTATTTTTTTAGAAAAAATAAAATTTTTAAAGAAAATCTCGTTAAAATTAGGCTTTTCTGAATTGTTATTTTATTTATATAAAAATTTTGATTTATCTTTATTAACTATATCTGAAACCCCTAGAGAAAAACAAAAAAATCTTGATAGCTTGCTGTCTTTTGCTATGAATATGGAAAGTTTAGGCTGCAACACACTTCTTAAATTTTTAGATTTTATTGAAAAATCAGAAAAAAATAATGATCAATTTTCGGGCTTAGATCAAAACTCGTGTTGCGAAAATGCCGTAACCATAATGAGCATTCATAAATCTAAGGGTTTAGAGTTCCCTATATGCATTTTAGCAAATTCTTCTTCAAGATTTTACCAAAACAATAATAATATCGTGTTAGATGAGATTTTAGGTGTTGGTATTGAAATTTTTGACAGTAAAAATATGTGTAAATTTTCGAGCATACAAAAAGAAGCAATACTAATTAAAATGCGAAAAGATCAATTAGCAGAAGAACTTCGAATTTTATATGTTGCACTGACTCGTGCAAAAAAAAGAATGATAATTACACTTGCTGTGGATAAACTCGAAAAAAGCTTAAAACAATTTGTACTCGATGAAACTGTAAAGCCATCAGATTTTAATATAAAAAACGCGAAAAGCTGTGGTGATTTGCTTCTTATGTGTTTGTTAAGACATTCTGAATGTAATTCTTTAAGGGAAATAATAGATTTTAAAGAAATTTTTTCAGAAAATCTCCCCGGTATAAAATTGAGGATTTTAAAATTTAAAGAAGACATTTTAGAAAAATCGAAAAGAAAAACAAAACAAATAAAAGACGCTGCTAATGTTTTGCCATTGCGGATAAAATTTACAGATTCTTTAAATAAAAAAGTTCCATTAAGAATTTTTGAGACACCGGAAACCGAAAATGAAAAAACTGAAAATTTAAATAAAATCTCAAGAATACCTTTACAAGTTTCAGTTTTAGATTTAATCAAAAATAAAACAAAAAATTTTAAAACTTCTGAATTAAAATTTTTAAAACCGAAATTTTTAAAAGATAGAGAATGCATTGGGAAAGAACGTGGCAATTATTATCATAAATTTTTGCAATTTGCAGATCTTAAAATTTTAAATTCCGATATTGAAAAATGTTTTAAAGATATTTTAGAAAGAAAAATTTTGAACAAAGAAGAAATTGACAACATCGATAAAAATAAGATAAAAATATTTTCGTCTTCTAATCTTTTTACAAGAATAATTAGCTCAAAAAATGTTTTGAGAGAATATTTTTTTACTGTTTTTGAAAAAATAGATAGTAAGAAAATTTTAGTTGAAGGTATCGTTGATTGTGTATTTGAGGAAAAAAATAAACTAATAGTTGTAGACTATAAAACAGATGTTGCTTCAAAAAAAGAAATTTTAGTTAAATATTCAGATCAATTGGAGTTTTATTGTCAGGCTCTAGAAAAATGTACTGGTAAAAATATAAAAGAGGCTATATTTTACTCTTTTTATTTAGACAAAGAGATAAAAATAAACAAGATGTTTTCTGAATATTTATCGTACAGTTCGAATAAAAAAAATTCTAAAAGTTTTTAACATATATCTATATAACTTTCTGTATAAGTTTTAGTGTTATGCAAAATCTTGATATATTTTTTCTTAAACACGCTCTATTTAGGATTAAGACTTGACTTTTAATAAAAAGACATCGTAGAATCTCGACCATGTGGGAGTTTTTAAATTAGGAACGTATTAACTTAGACTAGGGGTTTTGTTCTTTTTGTTGTCGACACTAGGGTTTTTAAGGAGAATTGGACTTTGTATAAAGCTAAGATTTCGCTGAAAACAAAATATGAGTCTGTTATTGTCTTTTCCACCAAGAAAGGTGAGAAGAGTACTTCTGATTTAGTTGAAAAGTTTAGGGATTTGATCTCGTCTTCAGCAGACCTTGATTCTGTTGAAGAGTGGGGAAAGAGGGAGTTGGTTTATCCGATCAATAAAGAATCGGAGGGGTGTTATGTCCTCTTTAATTTTACTAGTAGTGCAGAGTTTCCAAGGGAACTTGATAGAATTTGTAGGATTACTGCAGGGGTTTTGCGTTTTCTAATTGTTAGACGGGTGTTAAAACCGCCTGCCCCTGAGAACTCAGGTAATGCAGGTAGTAATGTAGATTTAAAAGCAAACGAAGGTATTTCTCAACATGAGAAAGCAGTGCTATCAGGTGTTTCGTTCTTGAACTCCGAAGACGCTACAAAAGGTAATAAAAATAGTGTTGATGATGGTTACGGGCTTGAAATTTCTGCTCTTCGTGAAGAAGAAGCGAAGCTCGAAGATTTTGCTGGAACGGGAAATAGTCCAGGAAAACTTGAAACCTTAGAAGAATTCGAAGACAAACAAAGCACCGAAGAAAATAAAAGCGACGAGGTAGGACAATAAAGAGAAGATTAGATAGTTGTTTCAAAATAAAATTTTAAGGTTTGGGGAGACGTGATTTTGATGCTTAATGTTATTGCTTTGATGGGAAGACTTACAAGTAATCCTGAGTTGAGACATACGCCAAATGACATTGCTGTTACAAGTTTTACGCTTGCTGTTGAGCGTTCTTATGTTAGACAAGGTGGTGAAAGGGAGACTGATTTTATAGATGTTATTGCTTGGCGTAAAACGGCCGAATTTGTATGCAAGTACTTTCTAAAGGGGCAATTAATGGCTGTCCAAGGATTTTTGCAGACCAGATCTTATCAGGATAGAGATGGAAATAAGCGCAAGGCTTTTGAAGTGATAGCTGATAATGTTCATTTTGCAGAGTCTAAAAAGAGTGCAACAGCGAATACAAGCAGTGTTGAGACTGTAGGTGCTGCGGTTCAGAATTCGGCTTATACAAGTGGAAACGATGAAGATTTCAAAGAGGTTCCGATAGATGATGATCTTCCTTTTTAGTTTTAATTTAATAAAATTTAAGGAGAGTATCACGTGAGTTACGGAAAAAGAGAAAATCAGAGAGAAAATTATAAAAGCAATTATTATCGCAAGCGAAGAAAAGTTTGTTCTTTTTGTGTGAAGGGTGTTAAGGAGATAGATTATAAAGAAGTTTCTAGGTTAAGATGTTTTCTTTCTGAAAGAGCAAAGATCTTGCCTCGCAGAGCAACTGGAGCTTGTGCTAAACATCAACGCGGACTTTCTGTCGCTATAAAACGTTCGAGACAGTTAGCTATGTTGCCATATATTTCTGATTAATTGAAATATTTTGACTTTTTCTTGTTGGTAACTGTACAATGAAAACGCTGTGTTGATCCTCGTTAGCTCAGTTGGTAGAGCATGCGGCTGTTAACCGCAGGGTCGTTGGTTCGAACCCAACACGAGGAGCCAAATTTTGGAGGTTTGCTGTGTCTACATTTATGTTAAATCCAAAAAACGTTAAGCGTAAATGGCATGTTATAGACGCTTCTGGTAAGTCTTTGGGAAGAATAGCTGTTGAAGCCGCTAAACTTATTCGTGGCAAACATAAGCCTGAGTTTACACCAAATGTGCAGTGTGGGGATCACGTTGTGGTTGTTAATTGTGACAAAATCGTTTTAACTGGCAATAAGCTCGTTCAAAAGTTTTATCGCAGACACACAGGGTATATAGGCCATTTGAAGTCTGTTCGTTATGCCGATATTATTAAAACTCGTTCTGTCTTAGCTGTTCAGCTCGCAGTGAGGGGGATGTTGTCGCATAATTCGCTTAGTAGGAGGGCTATGCTTAAGCTCCATCTTTATAAGGGAGCCGAACATAATCATGAAGCTCAAAGTCCACAGATTTGGAAGGTTAGGTAAAAAGATATATGTACGATAACTCGGGGTATTTTTATGGAACGGGTAGAAGGAAGAGTTCTGTTGCTAAAGTTAGAATGTACAAAGGTGACGGGAATATTATTATTAATAAAAGAAAGATAGATGATTATTTTGGTCTGGATACCTTAAAGGTCATAGCTCGTCAAGCTTTAGTTTTGGTTGAGAAAGAAAAAGATTTTAATATAGTTTGCTCTGTCTCGGGTGGGGGCGTATCTGGTCAGGCTGGTGCTATCCGTCATGGGATTTCTAGAGCTCTTTTGGAGTTTGATGGTGGGGGCTTGAGACATAAATTAAAGAAATCTGGATTTTTAACTAGAGACTCAAGAATGAAAGAGCGTAAGAAATACGGACTTAAGGCCGCTAGGCGTGCGCCGCAATTTTCTAAGAGATAAATGAAGAGTCCTATGAGAGTTTTTATTATTTTGTTTGGAGGTTAAAATGAGTGGAGTTGTAGTGACGAAGTATGTTTGTTCTAGTTGCGGTTATGTTTATGAGGGCGATTGTCCACCAAAATTTTGTCCTGTTTGTAGGGCAAGTTCAGCACAGTTTTCTGAAGAGTGCGACAGCAAAGAAAAAGAAGGTGTGGACGAACATAAAGTTGGTGTCGCTTTAAGTGTTGATAAGGAAATTTTAAATGGTTTGAGAGATAATTTTAACGGGGAATGTGTGGAGGTTGGCATGTATCTAGCTATGAGTCGTCAGGCGGATCGTGATGGGTTTCCTGAAATTGCCGAAGCTTACAAGCGAATAGCGTTTGAAGAGGCTGAGCATGCCGCAAGATTTGCGGAGCTTTTAGGAGAAGTTGTTTCTGATACGAAATCGAATCTCGTTGCTAGATTAAACGCAGAACATGGGGCCGCACAAGGCAAGCTGGTCATAGCTAAGCGCGCTAAAGACTTGGGCTTGGATTCTATACACGATACAGTCCACGAAATGTCGAAGGATGAAGTTAGACACAAAAAAGTTTTCCAAGGACTTCTTAAACGTTACTTTGGCGATTAATTTTTTAGTGATTTTAAGCTTAAAAGGATAGGGGTGGTTCTCTCTATTTTTTTTGTTTGAATTTAAATTAAAAAAACCAGTTCAGCTAGGTTTGAACTGGTTTTTTTACTCTATTAGATACTAACACTAGTTGCGGAGGTAGGATTCGAACCTACGACCTTCGGGTTATGAGCCCGATGAGCTACCAAACTGCTCCACTCCGCGAAATCCCAAACAGAAAAATTCTATCATTAAAACATTGAGTTAGTCAAATGTTACAATTCTTTGCCCGCTGCAATTTGTAAATTTAGAATCATATTTTTTGATAATCTTTTTTTGATTTTTTTTACAACAAGGAGCGATGATCAAAGCAGGATAAACTATTTTTATTGAAGTAAAGAAAAATAGTTTTTAATATAAGGTGTGTGGCAAGATTAATTGCATCGGTAATTTTAATTTCGGTTTTTTAGCTCAGAATTATTCATCAAGTGCGGATCCATCAGTAGGCGCAGAGTTGATTGTGAAACGTTTAGAGTTTAAGAAGCCAGGGGGGCTGAGATGCCCGATGAGAGAGGATTTGCATCTTGTTTGGTCGTGAACAATCCGCTAAAAATTACTATTGCGCGCGTAATCTGGGTTTTTCAAAGCAGAAGATTTTTTGATTTATTTACAAAACAATATTGGTAGTACAAGATCACTAGATAAAAATCCTCAAACACCGCTGTTTTCTTCTATTTTGAGCTGGGGGCGCAAGAATCGAGACTTTCCCGGTCTACTATCTCCTCTTCTAAATCTTTCAGAACTTAGAGAAATGATAAGATTAGAAAATCAACTAAGAGAAAATTATGAATATCGTGAAAATACAAAATACTATTGTCATCTCGCAGCTTTCATACTAGAAATTGGAAAAATCAACAGCGAACATCTTGAATTGTTACATTTGGTAGACGCTGATTTTTTGTCTTTTGATCTCTTAAACGAAGTATTAAGTAGTCGCCCTGCAAAAACACCGCTTTCGTTGGAAAAAAAGATTAGTCGTGGTAGGTCGCGCTATTTTGAAAAGATGCTAGTCAAAGGCAATTTCCGAGTCAGCTTGAAAGTTTTCGTAAGAAATTCGAAAACAATACGCTAAGAGTCACAAGTGAAAGAGAAGTAGAACTGAAAGAACTAGAAGAAAAAATATGCTTAGCCAAAATATTGGCGTTATTAGAGCCGTATGCACAATGTATACAAGGAGACAGACGAGAAATGAGCACTGGTGTTTTAAGTGTTCGTAAATATTCTGAGTAGTTATCCTGGGTAATTGGACTGCAACATCATTTCCTGGTAGTGATAACCCTCCGGGCTTGTAAATCTTTTAATGCCGAAAGACAGGTCGAAACACTGGAGCGGTGATCCTAAATATCTAGGTTCTAATTTTATAGTTATAGATTTTATAGGAATTCGTATTATTCCCAAAACCCCTTAACAACGAGCTCGTCTGCATGCGACGTTGGAAATCGGGAGTTGTATGGTAAAGAGTGTGAGAACAAAAGAATAGAAGCCGTTGGATGGTTGGAAGGGCGGAATAGAAAAGTTTGGAATTTTTCAAGAGATAGCATTAGAAGCAATCAAATTTGTACAAACAAGGAAAGACAAATTAGGAAGATGGACAAATGAGTATTTCTTGCTTTCGTTTGTTCGAGGAAGTTCTTAAATTCTTATAAATAGATCTATGCGGGATTCTTGTTTGAGAACACTCTCACAAAAACTTAATATAAACTATAAGCTTTGTTGATATCCGACCATCTTTACAAAGGTTTTGCTTTATTTGTGATATTTATCAAGTTTTTAAAAATTTTAAAGGGTTTTGGAATTAAAGATTATCTCGAAGCGACAGGAGCTGGATTTAATACTTCGGAAAAATGACTTGATTTCAAATTTGGACTAGGCTTACATAGCCCAAATTTTCTTTTAGAACTAAAGTGCTATGGTTCAAGCACTCATGGCGATGTGGGTAAATTATCTGAGCTTGTAAAATGGAACTTGAGTAAAAAGGGGCTCGGTCTGGCACTTTTTCTGTATATACACAAGATCCCCCTCTCGGGCAAAGGATTTAGAAGAAGAGAGACTATTTTTGCCTTTATTTAGAAGTGAAGCGCCAGAGTTGCCGTTGTGCATGCAATCTGAAAGATTATTATTTTTTAGAGTCGTCGCCGACACTAGTACAACAACTCGAGGGAATGCTCATAAGATCAAAAAAATATGAACATATTTATCAGAATGGTGAAGTTCGGTCTAAAATTGCTGATTTTTTAATAAAAAATAGTAAAAATTCTCAAGAATATTTTCATTTTATGAAATATATTAATTTTAGTTGTCTTAAAATCGACGATTTGAAAAGAATAGCTGTATCGCTTTCCGATTATCAATTGGTAAGGGTATTACTTGACTTACCGACTATCGGTTTGGAGTTATTACGAAGTTTTTTTAATGAAGCTAACAAGTTAGAATTTTAAAATAAAGTTTATTTCTACTATTAAGATAGTATTTTATAAAGCTCTTTTATTATCTCATCGATTTTTGTTCCTCTTGACCCTTTTACGAGAATTGTGTCGTTTTGTTTTAAAATGTTTTTCAAAATTTTAAACGCATCCTCGTTTTTATTGCATTTAAAAACTTCAAACTTATTTTTTTTAGCTTTAGCTGCTAAAGCTATTTCTTTTGCTTTGTTACCGATAGTTATCAATATGTCAATACTTTTATCTTTAAAGTTTTCTCCAACACTATAGTGAATTTTGTTAGAATTTTTTCCAAGCTCTAGAATATCAGCTAATACGGCAATTTTTCTTTGTGATGCAATTTGATTAAGTAAGTCTATGGCGCTCTCTATAGAATCCGGGCTGGAATTATAGCTGTCATTTATTATTGTAATAGATTTTTTTTTAACAATTTCCTGGCGCATTTTAGTACCTTTATAGCTAGCTAAGCCAATTTTTATATCATCTGCGTTAATACCTAAATAGAAAGCAACAGCAACGCAAGCTAAAGCAGAGTAAACGTTATTTTTCCCTGGAATTCTTATTAAAAACTCTTCGTTGTCGAAAACAAACTTAGTATTTTTTTTGGTCAGTGTAATATTTTGTGCCCTTATATCGTTGCGATCCTTAAAACCAAAAAAAATAACTTTTTCGTGTGCTTTTTTTCCAAATTTAAATAAAAAATCGTCATCACCGTTCAAAAATAGTGGTTCATTTTTTTTTAGATATTTTGTTATTTTGAACTTTTCTAGGCAGATATTTTCTTTACTTTTTAAATTTTCTATATGAGATACACCTATGTTAGTTATAACAGCTATATTTGGCTTTGCTACATCTACAATTTCATCCATCTCATTCGGATTGCTTATACCGAGCTCGATTACAGCGGCTTGGTGAAAACTTTCAAGTTCAAACATAGTTAATGGCAATCCAATATTACTGTTAAGATTTCCTTGAGTTTTCATAGTAATAAGTTTTTGTTTTAATACACAAGCCATAATATCTTTTGTCATCGTTTTTCCTACACTGCCAGTTATGCCAATTAAATAAATAGGAAATTTTTTTCTATAATACATTGCTAAATTTGTTAACGCTCTGCATGTATTATTTACTTTAATCAAAGCTTTGGATTTAAAATTTTCTTTTGAGTTTAATGTGCAATTTTCTTTTTGAGTAAAACAAACTGTGGCTCCATTTTCAAAAACTAATTTTAAAAACTTATGTGCGTCCACTTTTAATCCTACAATCGGAACAAATAAAGAATTTTTTTTTATTTTTCGACTGTTTATTTGCACGTTATTTACATAAAGTTTACTGTTTCCAAACAAAAGTTTCCCTTTGGTTGCTTTTAAAATTTCAGTTACAGTAATAGGTATCATGTTTTATTCTACGAAACCTTTTTCTTTTTGAGAATATTGCGTCTGTTATACTCAACCCTCAAGATTTTTTCTTGAACACTTTTAATACCAATTTTAAAGATATTGTCAAGCAAAAATCTTAAACTTTTAGTTTCTAGTAAATTATAAGATATCAAAATTTGATAGGTAATTTGATTTAAAATCTCGTGCGCTTTTTTTTTCATAAAATTTTTGTTTGAACCAAATTTATTTAAAAAAATATTAAATTCTCCCGATTTCAAATCTTTTTCATAATCTTCAACGGCATCGAGTATATATATCAATTTACCCAAATAAAAACCAAGATTTTTTAAAATACGCTTTGAAAATTGGCCTTCGCAAAAATTTTCAAGAAAAGCTCCTAACATTTTTCCTGTGGGTTCAGAAACAGAATCAAAACTAGTATTTTTAGAATTTTCTACTTTTTTTTGTTCAGAACTGCAGATTTTTATTAAATTTTGTAATTTTGGATAAATTCTTACGGCTTTTTTATATATGTGCATCAAAGACAGCAAGATAAAAAAGCTTTTTATTTTTTTTATGACTGTTTTTGAGTCTCTTACATCGTCTAAAATTTTAGCATAAGTAAAAGCAATATTTGCAGCAGCTATAAATTCAAGCTCTTTGACACCCTCTAAACAAAAATTGCATTTTTTAAACTTGTTTAGTACACATTTTTTTGTTTTTAAGTTAAGTTTCTCATAGTTTACACTTAGAGCTATAACAGATAAAAAAACAGCATCATAACCCAAAAAAACTCTAGAAAAAATACCGAACTTTTTTCCAGTAACTTTGCAAAGAGAACAGTATATACTTTTATAAACAGCGAGTTCTTTTACGAGCATTTCGCTCTCCGAACATTTTAAATATCCAAACAAACTTTAGTTTTACCCTTCCAAAATTAAGAATAAAATTTAGATTTAAAATTCTGATAAAAATTTTTATTTCCAAAAGAAACAAATTTTATTTTTTTTCTTATAAGTTTTATCAAAACTTTTTCTTTGCGAGAAATGTTATAAACCATTCTTCCGTCAGCCAGTAGGAACATTTTGCCTTTTTTTTTAGGATCAAAAGCTTTAACAAGAATTTCTGTGTTCTCAGAAAACACAACAGCTCTATGAGGTTTAGAATACGGACAAATAACATTAAAAATTATGGAATGGATTTCTGGATCAACAAGCGGTCCACCAGCAGAAAACGAATATGCGCTTGAACCTGTAGAACTTGAAAATATTAGTGAATCTCCCCTAAAATTAAAGCTTTTATTATTTATAAAAATTATAAAATCACTTATTTTTATACTTTTTTCTTGAGAAAAAACTATTTCGTTTATGGCAAAAAACTTTTTCTTGATTCTATCATCACCATTTAGAATTGAAGCCATTACAACAGAACGATTGCTAATTTTAAATTTTCCAATTTTTAAAAGACTTAGTTTGCTAATTTTTGCCATATTTAATTCTGTAATAAAACCAACTCTACCAGCATTTATACCTAAAATTGGTTTGTTATAACGCAGAGAATACAATGCATTATGAATAAAAGTTCCATCTCCACCAACGCACACGATAATATCACATATTTTTAAAATTTTTTCTAAATTTTCATAAACCTTAACCCTTGTTTTATAAAAATAATTTTGATACCCCTCTGGCAAAAAAATTTCACAGTCGTTTTTATCTAGTTCATCTATAATTTGAAAAGTACAATCTAAACTTTCTTTTTTTGTCAAATTTGGTAAAAGAGCAATTTTCATAGAATTCGTTCCTTAATAAATTTAGAAATAGAATCTGCATTAAACCCTAGAAGCTTGAGGTTTTCGTTAACGCTTCCTTGTTCTACAAATTTTTCATTAACTGCTTTTATTAGAATTTTTGCCCTGCAATTTTTTAATGTTAACAAATAGTTCAAATGTTCGGCAACGGAGCCTCTTAACATGCCTTCCTCTATAAAAAATATATTATCAAAACCTTTTAAAAGTTCTACTAGTTTTTTATCTATAGGTTTTATTTGATTAATTTTTATACAAAAAATATTAATGGCACTCTTTTTTAGCTTTTTGTGAGCGAGGCAAACTTCTGAGAATATTCTACCGTATGTTACTACAGCTATTTTTGAACTTTTATCTCCAAAACAACAAAATGTAGTTTCGCCCTTGTTTGAAATAAAGTCTTTTGGTTTAAAACCTTCTTGTCCTCTAGGGTATCTTATGACTGCTACGCCACTGGTCTTATATAAGCATTTTTCCATCATGTTTTCTATTTCATCAAAAAAACCTGGTGTAAAAATAGTTACATTTGGTATAGCATTTAGAAAGCTTACATCAAACAATCCTTGATGTGTTTTACCATCTTCACCAATAACTCCTGCTCTATCAACCGCTAAAACTATTTTGTAATTGCCAATAGCTGCATCATGAATTATTTGATCGTAACTTCTTTGAAGAAAACTAGAATACACCGCAAAAACCGGCAACGCTCCACACGAAGCAAGTCCGGCAGCAAATGTAACAGCATGTGATTCTGCAATGCCAACATCAAAAAATCTTTCGGGAAACTTTTTTTCAAAGTTTAAAAGGCCAGTTCCTGTCTTCATTGAAGCTGTTATTGCACAGATTCTTTTATCCTTATTAGCAAAATTGCACAAACACCTTCCAAACAGGTTAGAAAAATTAGTGTTTTCTGATTTGATTTCACATCCTGTTTTTATATCAAATTTTGGAGCACCATGAAATATTTCTGGATTCTTTTCGGCAAAACAATAGCCCTTGCCTTTTTTAGTATCTACGTGCACCAAAACCGGTCTATTTACACTTTTTACTGCATTAAAAACATCTATCAAGTTATTTATATTATGACCATCAATAGGGCCGTAATAGCTAAAACCCATATCTTCAAAGAAATTGCTTTTATTTATAAATTTTCGCAATATGGTTTTTGTCTTATAAGTTAAATTTTTAATCTTGCCGCCAGCTACTGGTATATGATCAAATGCTTGTTTAATTGTACTTTTTGCTTTCACGTAAACTGGATTTGCTCGAAGTTTAGAAAGGTATTTTGCCATAGATCCGACATTTTTACATATTGACATTTTGTTATCGTTTAATATCACTATAAAATTCTTTGGTATTAATCCAGCATTATTAAGCGCTTCATACGCAAGGCCCCCCGAAAGCGAACCATCACCTATTAGAGCTATTACATATCCGTGTTTTTGTAAAATATCATTAGCTCTTGATATTCCAACTGCAATAGAAATGGACGTGCTACTATGCCCAGTAATAAAAGCATCATGCTTACTTTCATCAGGGTTAGGGAATCCAGAAATACCTCCACTTTTTCGTATACTAACCATCTTTTTGAATCTTCCGGTCAACATTTTATGAGCATACGATTGATGACCAACATCGAAGATTATTTTATCAATAGGAGAATTAAAAACATAATGCAACGCAACAGTCAACTCAACGACACCTAAATTAGAAGAAAGATGTCCACCGTTTTTTGCAACAAGATTAATTATTTCATATCTTAGTTCTGTACAAAGAGTCTTTAATTTTTTAAAACCTAGTTTTTTTACATCTTTTGGTGAATTTATATTTTTTAAAAGTTTTCCCACAGATCAATTATGCCATTTTTCAGGGTTTTAAAAAACCGTGCATCAATCCCTTGTATTTACTGCTTGATATATCTCCGCCTATAACTTTGTTACTTCTTATGAGCAACGTTGCTTTGATTTCTTCTGCTTTTTCAGGATAGTTTGTAATAAAGTAAACTATTTTTTTGCAAGTTTTTCCTTCGAATTTTTTAAGGTCAAGTCCTTGTTTTTTTTGTATTTTATTATAGTCTTCATATTCTTTTTCGAATTTTTTTGGTACAACAATATCTTGTTGAGATATGGGTTTATTATTTACTTGCCAACCAAATTGAGATAAAAAATTGATTCTTTCCTGATTTGTTCCAGCGGTAAGTTTGTATTTACCTTTTTCGCATATAGCTTTTGTTTGTTGATTTGGTATAAAAAAAATAAAAGTAAAAACTATAAAAAGCAAAATTAATCCCATTAGCAGAAATAGTTTGATCCTTTTTTTACTTGATTTCAACGAAACAACAAGCATTTAATCTCCTTTAATTTCAAACTGCTCGGTTTTATAATGCAAGGTCGATTCAAATATTTTTAAAGTATGATTAATTAAGATATCTGAAATTAAATTTGTTTACCAATAATGTCAACTATCTAGTCAAAATATACGTTTTTAGAATTCAAAATAGACCTTCTGTTAAACTAAAAACATAAACTTTTTTGAAAATCATAAAAATTAAAAAGATCATAATTTAAAGAAGGCAAAATATTTGAAAACAACAAAAAATTTAAATATGATTTTGCTTATTTTCTTCTTTGCAATTTGTTTTTCTCTGTGTTCTTGTACAAGTAAAAATATAATATTTTCAAAGAAAAATATCATATTTGACTTTGAAAAAACAGCAATTATAAAAAGCAAAAATTTTGAGACCAAATGCCTAATATCTCGCACTCAACAGGGCGTAACAAATATAACTGTAACATCTCCAGAAACTATAAAAGACCTCGAGTTTAATTGGCTTGGCAACTCTACAGAAATGAGCCTTTTAGACATAACAAGCAAAACAGAAAAAAATATGCTACCAAACACAAGTACGTTTCAGGCTATAGTCAAAATTTTGAATCATGCAAGTCATTTGGAAGCTGAACATCAACAAATAAAGTCCACTGTGGACGGAATCTATTATTGTATAAAATCCAATAAAGAAAACAATCAAATTTCCTATATAAACGTACCGACATTAGAATTTAAAATCATCTTCTCTTCTTAGCGAAAGTGAAATCAACATCTAAATTTTCGGGATTAAAAATTAAATCTTGTATTTTTTTATTTACAGCAAAACACTCAGAACTGCTACAAACTGGGTAAAACACGGCATGATTAACCAAAAATTTTTCCAAATACTCTATAGCAGTCACAATTTTATCATCAGATGTTTTTTTTGTTGCTTCAAGAAGAGAATCAAATTCACTGTTTTTTAGCATAGCTATATTATCAGGACTATTAGATTTAAAAATATCAAAAGTTTCCATTGGATCGTTGCTTGTTTTAAAAGATATAGGCATCAATGCTAACTCAAAATTACCTGCATTAATTTCTAAGTTTAAATTTTCTTCTTGCACAGACCTTATATTTAAATTTGTATCTAAGTTTTTATTAAAGAGTTCCAACAGAGTATTTGCAATCGTGTTCAATCCTTCATCATTAGGAGAAAGAAAAACTATTTCTTTTATAGAATTATTTTTTAACTCTTTCATAGCAAGCTTTAAAAGCTCCTTAGGATCTAATTTAGACTTTTGGAAAATATTAGACGCTAAGTCTATATATTTTTTTGAATTTATAGTTATATTTTCTGCAACAATATGATCACTTAAAGAAAGAAATCTTATTTTTTCGATTTCCGACGACAAATATTTTCTATCTATAGAAGAAATAAAACTTTTTCTGAGGTTTTCATTTGAGAAAAATGTTCCTTGACAATTAAAAATAAGTCCCCAGTTTTTATTATTAAAATTAAAAATTTTAGCTCCTAATTTTTCGAATTTTGTAGACAAACTAGGATTAAAAAAACAGGCATCAATTTCTTCAGAAGCGAAAAGATCAAATTTTGTATTTTTATTGTCGGAAAATTCGTCATTTATTGATAATTTTATACTTGGCGAAAACCCCCGTTCATCTTTTCTAAAATAATTTTTATTTTTAACTAAATTTATAGCCCTTCCACGTTCCCAATTTTTAGTTATTCCAAATGGGCCATTAGTCAGAAGAGTTTTAATATTTTTACCATACTGACCATTACAAGTCTCGAAAAAATTTTGACAACACGGCATCATTGAAGATAAAGAACAAATTTTCGGAAAGTCCTTAAAAGGGTATTCTAATTCTATTTTTAAAGTGTAATCGTCAACAGCTGTAATAGCGACGTCATCAAGCCTTTTTTCACCTAAATTTGCACTCTTTGAATTTTTTATACATAAAATCTCTTTAACAAATGGAGATTTTGTTTTCGGATCAATTGCTCGTTTTATACCAAAAACAAAATCATAAGCAGTAACATTTGTTTTTTGATCGCTCCATTTTGCTTCTTTGCTCAAGTGAAAAGTGAAAGTCGAATCTGAATCAGACTCCCAAAAAGCCGCTATAGCTGGCAAAACCTCACCGTTTGGACCTATTCGAACTAAACCATCAAATATATTTTTTATAACTGTGCTCTCATCAGAACCAGCCGATTGAGGGTCTAAAGTAGAAATATTGCGCCCTAATTTATAATTTATAACTTGATACTTTACTTGGTTCTTACATCCCGATAGAAAAACAAAAAAAAATAACGATAACACTAAAGAAGACACAAACATAGCGTTAAATTTCAAAAATTTACTGAACATTTTTCCTCAATTATGCTTATAGATTTCAACCACGAGCTGTATTCTAAACAGTATTTTATTTATTTTTTATTTTTTAATTACGTCATAGTTCCAAAGTGGTACACAACAAATCGCACCAAATAGAGCTGCACACCCCCAAAAAATAAGTGCCAATCTACTTTGGTCCCCAAAAAACTCTTTAGAAAAATCCATCAACCAACCACTGATTGGATGGCCAACAGTGGTCCCTATGTAACCAACAAAACCAATAAGACCAACTGCTGCAGCACCCACTTTTTTTGAAGAAAACTCAACAGCGCAGACTCCACCCACTAATACTTGTGGAACACAGATAGAAAACCCCGCTATGCAAAGACACGCCACAAGAAGCGGTTTTTGAAAAACTTCATTAGATGAAATAGGAGAAAATTTAGAAATACTAAGCCAAACCCCTATTAAAGATAAGGCCGATGCTATCAAACACCAAAAATTTGCTGGTGCTCTTTTTCCTTTAAAAATTTTTTCTGAAATAGCTGGTGCTAAAATTGTACCTAGAAAACCCAATAAAAAAAGCACAGAACTAGAAAAGGCAGAAAAATATACACTATCTTGATTTTGTATGATGTGAGTAAAGTCTGCGTTTCTACCTACATCCTTGCTAATTATTATTTCAAAAATTCGATTATTCAAACATTCTCTAAATATATAAACAAAAAAATAAATAGCAGCTAAATTCCATATAACTTTACTTTTTACGACATATTTTTTTAGAGTTTGAAAATACGTTAAATTTTCTTCTGATGCTTCATATTTTTTTTCTACCCCCCCAGATAAATTTGAACCACAAATCTCTTCTACATCTGGAAGACCAACGCTAACAGGTCTATCTTTTAAAGAGAAAAAACCAATAACACCAACTGATATAGAAATCAAAAACGGAAAAACGAATATAGACTCCGCCCCACCAAAACCTAAAGACCTTTGAACAAAAACACCTACAGGGAAAGCAGTATTTGTGCCAATAAAAGCCCCAAGCTCATGAGAGCTAGAAAAAATTCCCCACCACTTAGCTCTGGATTTATTAGGGATCCATCGAATCAAACTTTTAGCACAGTAGGGGAAAATTCCCGAATGAAGCCAGTTGCTAATTCCCCAAATTATACACGCAAAACAAACTGAAAAATCGTGATTTTTACCGTCAAACGGAGAAAGAAATATAGGGAAAGTCATCAACCCTGTAAAAGCACCAGCCATGATAGTATTTAGTGCTAGAGACGTGCGAACATTGCCTTTGTCAGCCAAAATTCCATTGACAAATTTGCCTATACCATAAACAAAAGCACCTATACCCATTACTATTCCCATATCTTCTTTGCCAAATTCAAAAGCAACAGGAGCAGACATAGACAAAGATCTCCTACAAATGTAAGAAACCACATACATCAAATAACATGTAAGAAATATTAAATTTCTCAGAACTGTATAACGCTTCTTTATTTCCTCTTTTGATTTTAGTGCAACAGGCTTAGCTTTAGGCTCAGAGAAAATTCTAAACAAAAAATACCCCTTATTTTTCTGCTCGAACCTTTTTGGGCTTGCAAGAGGAGTGTTTGACAAAACAATCACACTCCAATCAAGCTCAAATAAAAATGTACATTAAGTTCTGAATGAGTAATCCTTAAATTGTAGCGTTTTTTGATTTCAAATTCAATAAAATTAAGTTTAAGTTCTTGTATACAAACTATAAAACCGATTTTCAAATCAGATTATTAAAATTACAATTTATTTTTGTAAATTCTTTTTCTTAGAAAATAAAAACTCAGCGAATTCTAAATCAAGAGTAGTGTCTATATCAACAGACCTTTTTCTTGGCATAATATATGCCCTACTTTTTTTAACATAAAAGCTTTTCTTTTTCAGAAAACTCTCACAATTTGCAAAATATAAAGCACCATTTAATCTATAAGTCTTTTTACACTTTTGGCGATTGAATTCAAAAGATTTCTTGTAAAGACTCAAATTTTGAGATAATTCAAAAAAATATTCTTTAGGGTGTTCTGATTTACAAACGCTTACAACAGAATCTAATTTTTCATCTATTATGATATCTGCTGCGTTTTTTATGTCCTTTGCAGTCCTAAAAGGAGAAGTCGGTTGTAGTACTGCAAAAAAATTAAAAGTTTTTCCCAAAACTTTAAATCTATTAAGTGCATGAAGTATATATTTTTCACTTTTTGAAGTATCTCGAGAAATATTTTTAGGACGTAAAAACGGAACTTTGATTCCGTAATTTTCAGTTATTTTTTTATAATTTTTACTATCAGTTGAGACAAATATAGTGTCAAAAATTTTTGATTTAATAGCTGCGTCTATTGAATAAAATATCAAAGGTTTATTATTTAAAAGTTTTATATTTTTGTTTTTTATACCTTTTGAATTGCTTTTTGCTGGTATTATAGCTAATAACTTATTCGATTTATACAAATTAACTTCCTTTTAACTGGTTTTTTGTAGTATTAATATTTTTTTATTTATTATTTTTTTGTAATCAAAAAAATTGGAGTCTTTTTTTTAATAATCTATTTTCATGTTTCATAAGTTCTGGATCTTGATAGATAATACTTTGTGCTGCTTTTTTTATAGCTTCAAGAGTTTTTGCATCTTGCCGCAAAATAGTGGATTCGACAGCTGAAAACCCATGTTGTCTTACACCCCAGAACTGTCCGGGGCCCCTAGTCTTTAAATCTTGCTCAGCGAGTCTAAAACCGTCAAAATTATTTTTAAGTGTTAGAAGTCTTTTTAAACTATCTTTGTTTTTACTATTAGAAAACAAGAAACAATAAGATTTTAAATCAGATCTTCCAACTCTTCCTCTTAGTTGGTGCAACGTAGAAAGCCCAAAACGTTCAGCGTTTTGAATTACCATAAACGTAGCAAAAGGCGCGTCTATGCCAACTTCTAAAACAGTTGTTGAAATTAACAAATCTATTTTTCTAGATAAAAAATCAGATGCTATTTTATTTTTTTCACTTTCTTTCGTTCTGCCACTCAAAACTTCGATTTTACAATTTCTGAGGGAAGTTTTTTTGATTTTTTTTGCACACTCCTCAAGAGAAATACGATCATCTTCACACTCACTATCTTCGATTAGTGGGCAAACTATGTAACCTTGTTGCTTTTTGCTTATGAGTTTACATATAAAATTAAAAATCTCTTCTTCTTTTTTATAGTTTACAAGAAATGTTTTAGTTTTTTTTCTATTGGGAGGCATTTCATCTATGATTGAAATCTTTAAGTCGGTATAAAATATCATAGCTAAGGTTCTTGGTATAGGAGTAGCTGATATAACGAGAGCATGTGGACTTTTGCTTTTGTTCAGCAAAGCTTCTCTTTGACTTATACCAAATCTGTGCTGTTCATCTATTGCTACAAAGGCCAAATTTTTAAAAATTATATCATCACTTATAAGAGCATGTGTTCCAATTAAAATATCGACTTTACCATCTTTTAGTTTTGATAAAATCATTTTTTTTTCTTTGGATTTAGTTGACCCAGTTAAAAGTTCTATTTTTATGTCTCTATTTTTAAAAAAGTTATTAAAAGAGTTTAAGTGCTGCTTTGCTAAAACTTCAGTAGGAACCATTAAACTACTCTGAAAACCATTTTTATAAGTGTTATAACAAAGAACAGCTGTAACAACGGTTTTTCCAGAGCCAACATCCCCCTGTAAAAGTCTCTTCATAGAAAAAGAACTTTGTCTCATTTCATCCGTACATTCTCTTATGCAACGTTTTTGGGCTAAGGTTAATTCATAAGGTAAATTTTTAATTAATTCACTAGTAAAATCGTTTTTTAAAACGAAATTATTCTTACAAGATTTTGATATTTGAGATCTAATAAGTTTCAATTGAAAAATTAAGGTCTGCTCAAATGCAAAATACTTTCTTGAAATAAAAATATCTTTCTTTGTTTTTGGGAAATGTATATTTTTTATGGCAAAATCTAATGTGCACAAATTAAATTTTTTTTGTACACTCGGGGGAATTTGTTCGCGTATGTTATTTGATATTAAATTTAGCGCTTTATTTGTGAGTTCTTGAATTTTTTTAGATTTTAAACCCTTAACTTGATTGTAAATTGGAATAATCGGAGTTTTTTTAAGAATTTTTTCATCAAAATAATCTGGACAAATCATACTGAAACTCTTAAAAATTCTTTTTATTTTTCCAAAAAATATAAAACTCTTACCTAAACTAAAAAATTTGAATATAGAAGGATTATTAAAAAACGTTATATTAATAATAACTCCACTACTATCACAGACTTTAAACTTGTAAGAAATTCTATTAGAAGAAGATTTTGTTTTTACAATGTAACTACAAACCGTAGCCTTTACCGCTATGGGAACATCTTCAAACAATTCGGTCGTTTTAATCGTTCTAGTTAAATCTTTATAACTTCTCGGAAAAAAATATAAAAGCTCACCGATAGTATTTACTTTTAATTTTGAAAAAAGTTGGGTAATTCTTGAATTATTTTGAAGTAATTTCAAGTTTGCTAAGAAAAGCGACATGTATTTTTATCCTAGTCTTAGTCATTCTGCAGAAATTATAAAATGATATATTGGTTGTTTCCCATCTACTACAGAAATTTCCGTGTTCGGAAAAAGTTTTGACTCGGCTTTCTTGCGAGCCTCAGCAGCCTGTTTATTGGAAATTAAATCACCATAAATCAAATTAACAAAGCTCGTATTTTTGTCAATCATTTTAGCGACAAGCTTTGCACAAGCTTTAACAGGATTTTTCGATTTAATAACAAGTTTTCCATCAATAAGGCCTATTATGTCATCTTTTATTATTTTTATAGAACCAAACTCAGCATTTCTAGAAGCAAATGTTATCTGTCCTGTTTTTACATTAGATACCGCTTGTAACATAGTTGAAAAATTTTTCTCATTACTATCACCCGGATTATAACTCAACATTGCTGAAATACCCTGTGGAATAGTTTTGGTTTCAATAACAACTACTTTTCTGTCTCTCACAAGAGGTATAACTTGACGTGCAGAAAGTATTATATTTTTATTATTCGGTAAAACAAAAACCGTTTTAGCTGGAGTTGCTAATACAGCTTTAACTATATCATCTGTACTTGGATTCATAGACTGACCACCAGCTACTATTTTGTTGACACCAATATCAGAAAATATTTTTTTTATTCCATTTCCAGCACATATGGAAACAAAGCCCACATCATTAACAGGTTCTGCAGGCAACAATTTAACTTCATTTGACACTCTATCATATTGAGCAGCTTCTTTTAATTGTCTATTTTGTTCACGCATGTTGCTTATTTTTACATCTATTAGTTCGCCAACTTTTAATCCTTCCTGAATAGCTAGGCCGGGCTTATCGCTATGAACATGAACTTTTACTACATTGTCATCTGAAACTACAACAACACAATCTCCAATAGTTTCAAGATAAGATTTCATAACATTTATTTTTTTACCAGTTCCAGATTTTTTATTTCTTTGGCAAATAAACTCCGTACAATAAGGAAAATTTATATCAGCATTTAAATCGTCCACAACACCTAAAATACTTTTATTTTCATCTTTTGAAACATTATTCGATTCTAAACTAGCCTTATTATTATGAGTCGAAACACTAGTAATACCATTGCCAAGAAAAACAGACAACATTCCATAAAAAAGCAGACAAACCCCTTTGCCCCCAGCATCAACAACTCCTACTTTTTTTAGCACAGGAAGCAAATTCGGCGTCATTTTAAGTGCTTCCTCAGCACCTCTACAAACCTCAGACCAAAGTTCTTTTAACGAAACTGATTTTTTATAATCTAAAAAGGCTCTCGCTTTTTCAGCTGCCACTCTAACAACGGTTAACATCGTGCCTTCTGTGGGTTTATTAACAGCTTTATAAGCTTCTTTCACGCCAATTTCTAACCCCTTTAAAAGAACATCTGGCTTTGCTGCTTGTTTATCGTAATTCTTAAAACCCAAGGATATTCCTTTTAAAAGTAGAGAAAGTATTGTTCCAGAATTTCCTTTAGCACCACGCAAAGCAGCCGATGCAACTATTTCAGAAACTTTCTTCAAACTAATAAAATCCTTACCGCAAATTCTATATGAGGCAGAATTTATAGTAAAAGACATATTAGTTCCCGTATCTCCATCGGGTACGGGGAAAATATTCATTTTATTTATTTTTTCCTTACCATTAGCTAAATTATTGGCTCCAGAAATTATCGCATCGCGAAAAATATTTGGGCTTATCAATATAAAAAGCAACTCCTTTAGCAGTAATGCGCACACAAGAGTCAAAAGAATCAAAACAAAAAATATAAAAGAAAATTTCCACTAATGGTGGGCCATCTAGGACTCGAACCTAGGACCGACCGGTTATGAGCCGGTTGCTCTAACCAACTGAGCTAATGGCCCCTTCTTAAAGAAAACATTTCATATATCGCCCAAGATTTCACCTTTCAAGCTACCAAAAAAACGTCGGCCTTGTCAAGAAGCAGCATCAATCCAAAAACCCTTCGGTTGTTTGTTTTCAAAAGCTACCTAAAGTATTAACCAATAAAATAAACGGACAAAATTTAAATAAAATCTAACGCAGAAGCGAGTCTAAAAAATTAACTAAAATTTTAACAGACAAACAATTAAACAGTATTGCTTTCTCGAAGCTTTTGAATCTCTACATCTTGATAGTCAAAAATTCCAGTGCCCGAGGGAATTAATTTACCAATAATCACATTTTCTTTTAAGCCACACAGTGGATCAACTTTACTTTTAATAGAAGCATCGGTTAGTACTCTAGTAGTTTCCTGAAAAGAAGCAGCCGAAAGAAAAGAATCCGTATTAAGAGAAGCTTTTGTAATCCCCAAAAGAACCGGAAGGCAAGTAGCCTCCAAAAGACTTTTTTCACCATTTTTTATTCTTTCTTTAATCTTTTTATTTTCGAGTTCAAATTCAACTCTTTCAACGAGTAGGCCAGGCAAAAATTTGCTACTTCCCTGTGCTTTTATTTTTACTTTTCTTAACATTTGAGAAACTATTATCTCAATGTGTTTATCATTGATATCAACCCCCTGCATACGATAGACTTTTTGAACTTCCGTTATTAAATAATCCTGAACAGCTTCTTTTCCGCTTATTGCTAGTACATCATGTGAGTTCACAGAACCTCCAGTTAAACGGTGACCAGATCTTATTTCTTCTCCTTCCACAACTCTGGTTCTTGAACCAAACGGAATCAAATATGCAACCTCTTCTCCTGTTTTTTTATTGTTAACAATAACATGTTTATTTTCTTTTATTTCTCTAAAGCTAACTATACCTGATATCTCGCTTATTATAGAAAGACGTTTCGGTGTCCTACCTTCGAAAAGTTCTTCAATTCGAGGCAAACCCTGAGTAATATCATCGTTATCGTTACCAGCAATACCTCCAGTATGAAACGTACGAAGAGTAAGCTGCGTGCCAGGCTCACCAATAGACTGTGCTGCTATAATACCAACAGCTTCTCCTATATTTGAACTAAGACCAGTCGCAAGATTTGAACCATAACATTTTTTACATACACCTCGTCTTGATTTACACCCAAGTACGGACCTAATAGATATTTCTTTTACACCAGAGCCTATAATATCACGAGCATCTTTCGTTGTAATTAATCTATCTTTTGAAACTAGTACTTCTCCTGTTTTACTGTTCACAAAATCCTCGCAAAGATATCTTCCAACTAAACGCTCCGACAACGGTTCTATAAGTTCTTTACCGTCTAAAATATCAAATATAACTATCCCTTCATTGGAACCACAGTCCTCTTCCCTGATTATGACGTCTTGCGAAACGTCGACTAGGCGTCGAGTAAGATATCCCGAATCAGCTGTTCTAAGAGCCATATCAGCAAGTCCTTTTCTTGCTCCTCTAGATGAGATAAAGTACTCGAAAACATTTAATCCCTCTCTGTAATTTGACTTTATAGGAACTTCAATCGTCTTACCAGATGTGTTTGCAATAAGCCCACGCATACCAGAAAGTTGCCTTATTTGACTCATTGTACTTCTTGCTCCAGAATCTGCCATCATATAAACTGGATTGAACTCGTCAAAACTTTTCTTTAAGATCTCAGTAACGTCGACCGTTGCTTTTTCCCAAATTTTTAAAACATGGTTATAACGTTCTTCATCGGACATGAGACCTCTTCCAAAATAACTTGATATCACATCAATCTCTTTTTGCGCTCTAACAAGGATTTTCTTTTTTTCATTCGGTATAACAGCATCTTGCACACAAAGCGAAATTGCGCCTTTCGTCGAATATTTGAAACCCAAAGTTTTTATGCCATCAAGTATCTTTGCTGTTTTTAAAGTTCCTTGAATTGCTATACATCTTTCAACTATTTGTCCAAGTTGTTTCTTACTAACTAAAAACTCCACTTCCAATTTTGAAGCATTCTTTTTTAGCGTTCTATCCACAAAACCAAGATTTTGAGGCAAACTCCGATTAAATATAATTCTGCCAACTGTAGTTTCTAAAATATCAGAAACTTCTTCGCCCTCAAACTCCACTATATTGCGGACTTTTATTTTTGCATGAAGACTTACACTTCCAACTTCATATGCCAGCACAGCTTCATCAAAGTTAGAAAAAACTTTTCCTTCACCCTTATCTTTATCTTTTACCATAGTTAAATAATATGACCCAAGAACCATGTCTTGTGCTGGAACGACTATCGGTCTACCATCAGACGGCTTCAAAAGATTCCCAGCGGCAATCATTAAAAGTTTTGCCTCTGCCTGAGCTTCAGCAGAAAGTGGCACGTGAACAGCCATCTGGTCTCCATCAAAATCAGCATTATAAGCCGCACAAACCAAAGGGTGAAGTTTCAAAGCATGACCCTCAACCAAAATCGGTTCAAATGCTTGGATTCCCAATCTATGCAAAGTTGGAGCTCGATTCAAAAGAATTGGGTGTTCTTTAATTACAACCTCAAGCGCACCCCAAACCTCAGAGCTAGCTCTTTCTATAGTTTTTCTTGCAGCTTTTATGTTATTAGAAAAACCAATTTCTACCAAACGTTTCATAACAAAAGGTTTAAAAAGCTCAAGTGCCATCTCTTTTGGCAACCCACACTGATGCATCTTGAGTTCAGGTCCAACCACAATAACTGAACGCCCAGAATAGTCAACACGCTTACCAAGAAGATTCTGACGAAAACGCCCTTGTTTTCCTTTTAACATGTCTGACAATGATTTTAGAGGTCGATTGTTTGCACCAACAGCAGAACGCCCGCGGCGACCATTATCTATGAGCGCATCAACGGCTTCTTGAAGCATTCTTTTTTCGTTTCTAATGATAATATCGGGAGCTTGCAGATCCATAAGTCTTTTTAGGCGATTATTCCTATTAATAACTCTTCTATAAAGATCGTTAAGATCGCTTGTAGCAAAACGTCCACCATCAAGTTGAACCATAGGACGAAGATCGGGAGGTATAACAGGTAAAATGTCGAGTATCATCCATTCAAGTTTATTTTCAGAATTTCTAAAAGACTGCGCTATGTCTAGGCGTTTTACTAATCTACAACGTTTTTGTCCAGTAGCTGTCTCAAGATTTTCAGATATCTCTTTGCAAAGTTCATTCAAATCTACATCTTGTAAGAGTCTCCTAATAGCCTCTGCCCCCATAGATGCTTCAAAATCGTCCTCATATTTTTCGCGTAAATCTTGATATTCTCTTTCACTTAAAAACTGTTTTTTCGTAAGCTCTTTAACATTTCCGTTATCAGTAACAATATATAAAGAAAAATATAAAACTTTTTCAAGCATTCTCGGAGACAAATCCAAAATAAGGCCTATCTTAGAGGGGATGCCTTTGAAGTACCAAATATGAGAAACTGGAGATGCAAGTTTAATGTGTCCCATTCTTTCACGACGCACCTTTGACTTAGTGACTTCGACACCACATCTGTCACAAATTTTTCCTTTATAACGAATCCGCTTATATTTGCCGCAATGACACTCCCAGTCTTTTTGAGGACCAAAAATTTTCTCACAAAAAAGACCATCTTTTTCAGGTTTAAGTGTCCTATAATTTATAGTCTCGGGTTTCTTTACTTCTCCACAAGACCATTCTTCAATACGTTCCGGCGAGGCTATACCTATTTTTATATTTTTAAATATATTAAATTCCATCGTACCTCCTGCTAAACTCAATCACCAATGATATTATTTTAAAAATTCCGGTTCCTTACTTTTAAGTTTATCATTATAGTCTGACGTAAAATTAGATTCTATGGCCGGTTTTTCTTTCTTTCTTAGTGGATAAAAATTTTTAGGCAAATTCAAACCTATAAAACCTTCTTCTTCATTAAAATTACGTCTCAAATCTATCTCATTATCGTCTTTTCCATATATTTTTATATCGAGACCAAGAGATTGCAGCTCTTTTATAAGCACTTTAAAAGATTCTGGTATACCAGGTTTAGGGATATTCTGACCTTTGACAATAGCTTCATAAGTTTTTACTCTCCCAATTACATCATCAGACTTAACTGTCAGAATTTCCTGTAAAGTATAAGCGGCACCATAAGCCTCAAGGGCCCAAACTTCCATCTCACCAAATCTTTGTCCTCCAAACTGAGCTTTACCCCCAAGCGGCTGTTGAGTAACAAGCGAATACGGTCCAGTTGCTCTTGCATGAATTTTGTCATCAATCAAATGATGTAGCTTTAAATAATAGATATAACCTACTGTCACAGCATTATCAAAATATTCTCCTGTACGGCCATCTTTAAGCATAAACTTGCCATTGGTTTCCGCAATTCCCGCTTTTTCAAAACAAGACAAAATATCCTTTTCTTTGACGCTATCAAAAACAGGAGAAATTATTTTCCATCCCAAAGCTTTAGCGGCAAAACCCAAATGTACTTCTAACACTTGTCCGATATTCATGCGCGAAGGAATACCTAGTGGATTCAACACAATATCAACAGGCGTGCCATCTTCCATAAATGGCATATCTTCTTCGGCTAAAATCCTTGAAACTACTCCCTTGTTTCCGTGACGACCCGCCATTTTATCTCCAACAGAAATTTTTCTTTTTTGCGCAATATAACATCGAACAACTTTTTTCACACCCGGTTTTAACTCATTTTTGTCGTCTTCTCCCGTAAAAATTTTTACATCAACGACAATACCGTAACTTCCATGAGGCACTCGAAGAGAACTGTCTCTAACTTCTCTTGCTTTTTCTCCAAATATTGCTCTCAATAGACGCTCTTCCGCAGTTAGTTCTGTTTCACCTTTTGGCGTAACTTTACCAACCAATATATCTCCAGCAGAGACTTCCGCTCCTACTCTAATAACACCATCTCTGTTTAGATTTTTTAAAGCATCTTCACTTACATTTGGTATATCTCTAGTTATTTCCTCGGGGCCAAGTTTTGTGTCTCGAGCTTCCATTTCATATTCCTCTATATGTATAGAAGTGTACACATCTTCCCGGACTAACCTTTCACTTATTAAAATAGCATCCTCGTAGTTGTAACCTTCCCAGACCATGAAAGCCACTAAAATATTTTTGCCAAGGCTTATTTCACCGCCATCAGTAGAAGGTCCATCGGCTATTACCTCATTTTTGCTGACCTTTTGTCCAACACTAACAATAGGAAACTGATTAAAGCACGTATTTTTATTAGACTTTGAAAATTTCATAAGATTAAAAGTCTCTTCCTTTTTCGAAGAATATTTTATGCTGATGGCATCAGCGCTCACATTTTTAACAACTCCACTTTCTTTTGCTAAAATACAAACACCAGAATCTATTCCAGCCTTATATTCCATGCCAGTACCAACAATAGGAGATTCGGTTGTGATCAAAGGCACAGCTTGACGTTGCATATTAGACCCCATAAGAGCACGAACAGAGTCATTATTTTCAAGAAAAGGAATCATGGAAGTTGCAACTGAAAAAATCATTCTAGCAGATACATCCATAAAATCTGCCTTGCTTACTTCTACTTCAAAATATTCGCCTTTATTTCTAGCGTTTAATCTTTTATTTACAAAACGATTACTTTTATCCAACGGTTCACTTGCTTGAATTATTATGTAATCATCCTCAACATCGGCCGCCATATAAACTATTTCTTCGGTAGCTTTACCACGTTTTTTATCTATACGACGAAACGGTGCTTCTATAAAACCGTATTTATTTATTCGTGCAAACGTTGCAAGATATGAAACCAAGCCTATATTAGGTCCCTCAGGAGTTTCAATAGGACACATTCTACCGTAATGTGAATAATGAACATCACGAACTTCATAACCTGCTCTGTCCCTGGAAAGACCCCCTGGTCCTAAAGCCGAAAGCCTTCTCTTATGAGTTAACTCTGCTAAAGGATTCGTCTGGTCCATAAATTGCGAAAGAGGAGACGAACCGAAAAATTCTTTGATAGCCGCAACTATCGGTCTTATGTTAATTAAAGACTGAGGTGTTAAATCTTCAGTTTCATCAGCGTTTAAAGTCATTCTTTCTCGAATAACTCGTTCAAGACGAGAAAAACTTACTCTAAACTGTGCCTGCAGAAGTTCCCCAACACACCTAACGCGTCTATTACCCAAGTGGTCGATATTATCTGTATTTCCAAGCCCATGCGCTAAACAACTGATATAATTAATCGAAGAAAAAATATCTTCAACAATTATGTGCCTAGGGACAAGCTCACTCTCTCTTGTTTTTATCTGATTTATTATCTCTTTTTCATCTTTTGCGTTTTCTAAAATTTCTAGCAACACAGACAGACGCACTTTCTCATCTATGTTGCACTTGTTAATAACCTTTTTACTTACAAACTCAGAAAGTTCGGCCATAGAATTTGATATAACTTTAATATCTTTATCGTCACTTATTTTTACCCAAACACTCGAGACGCCTAGCCTATCTAATAAAAGAGCCTTTTCTTTCGTTATTTTTTCCCCTTTGTTGGCAATTACTTCACCCGTAATAGAATTAATTGCAGGTCTTGACAAAACTCGATCTACTATTCTCCTATGAAGGCCAAGTTTTTTATTATACCTATATCTGCCAACTTTCGAGAGATCATACTTAGTAACATCAAAAAACAAATTATTTACATAACTTTGAGCGGTTTCTAAAGTGAGAGGTTCAGATGGCCTCAACTTTTTATATATCTCAAAAATCGCTTCCTCAGTATTTTTGCATATGTCTTTTTCTATCGTAGCTAAAATCCCATCATCTTTTTCCCCAAAATATTCAATAATATCTTCGTCTGTAGCAAGACCGAGAGCTCTAATTAAAACTGTAGCTGGAATTTTGCGATTCTTATCTATATGAACATAGCAAACTCCACTAATATCAGTCTCGTATTCAAGCCAAGCGCCTCTATTTGGTATGCACATCAAGCCAAAAAGCTTTTTTCCGCTTTTGTCATAAGAATCAGAATAATAAAGCCCAGGAGACCTAACAAGCTGAGAAACCACTACGCGCTCAGCACCATTAATCACGAAAGTTCCACTTTCAGTCATCAAGGGAAAGTCCCCTAAAAACATTTCAGCTTCTTTTATTTCGCCCGTTTTTTTATTTAAAAGTTGAACTTTCACTCTAAACGGAGCAGAATATGTGGCATCTTTTTCTTTACATTCAATTACACTATTGTTTGGGTTTTCAGTATACAATTTGTGACCGACAAAATTTAAAACTAGATTCCCAGCATAATCCATTATCCCAGAAGCTTCACTTAAAACTTCTTTTATACCATGATCTAAAAACCATTCATAAGACTTAGTTTGCACTTCAATAAGATTTGGCATTTGAAGAACTTCTTCCAAATTTGAAAAACCCACCCTAGTGTTTTTTCCAAGTACTACCTTTTTTATGTTTGTCACAGATCAAACAACTCCTTAGTGACCAATACTAGCCTACATTAAAAGACAGTAAATAAAAAAATAAAATTACGTAAGATTAAAACACAAGCAAAAGTTTTAAAAAATAAACCTTGAAAAACTACTTATCCGAAGAAACTATGAAGCAATTGGATGCAGGCATTTATAGAAGGCAGCATAGACTTTACGTAAATCAGATAAGTCAAAAAACCATATACTCGCACGACGATAAGAATTCTATACCTGTTTTTTCTTTTATGTCAACAAGTCTTAAAACCACCGAGTAAATCCCTAGATTGCATATTATACATCAGATTAGTTGTTTTTGAATTTACTTGTATATTGGGTTTCTACGAAACTAAATATTAAAATTTGGTTTGAGATTTAATTTGATGGCCGGGATTTACAATTTTGAACTTAAAATTTAATTTCGTAGGGATTCCAATTGATAGTATTTAGCAAGTTTAAATTGCTTCCAAAGATATGATTTTATTACGATTTTCTAGTTGTTTCAATTTAGAAAAAGTTGTAACATATGGGTTGTTGTTGAAAATCGGGGCGTTTTTGGGAGCGTGGGAATATTAGTTAGTTTAAATTAAACTAGTATATTATTCTGTGTGAATTTTTTAATAGAAAGGGTTCTAAAATTGTTTAGTAAATTACTCTTTAATTAAGCGTGGAGGTTAGTTTGAATAATACAAGACTTGGAAAGTTTAAAACTAAGTTACTAAGACGAATAAGGCATGGCAACGATTTTATGAGCTCCTCGAAAATTAAGATCGCTGATGAGTTTTGTCAGGACTATAAAAAATTTTTGAATGAATGTAAAACAGAACGCGAAGTTATAAGTTTTGTTCTTGCGTTCGCTAAAAGTAAGGGTTTTGAAGAGTTCAATCCTGAAAAAACCTATGAGTCTGGGGAAAAAATTTTTTTGGCTAACAGAGGGAAATCTGCAGTTTTTTGTGTTATAGGAAAAAATAAAACCAAGAGAGGAACAAAATTAATAGTGTCTCATGTGGATTCTCCTAGAATAGATCTAAAACCAAACCCCCTATATGAAATGAATAATGTATCGCTTTTCAAGACACATTATTATGGTGGTATTAAGAAATATCAGTGGCTCACTTTGCCTCTCGCTCTACACGGAAGAATTATGTTAGCTAATGGGAAAGCTGTGGATTTGAAAATTGGTGAAGATGAAGAAGATCCTGTTTTCTGTATAACGGATTTGCTTCCGCACATTGGAAAGGATATGCTTACAAAAAAGCTTGCTGAGGCGTTTTTTGGAGAAAATTTGAATGCTATAGTCGGAAGCAGAAAGCTTTCTATTGATGGAGAAACTTCTTGTCAAGAAAAAGATTGTGTAAGACTAAATATTTTAGAGATTTTAAATAGAAAATATTCTATAGTTGAAGAAGATTTTTTGTCGGCTGAACTTGAATTAGTGCCGGCTGCGAAAGCACGCGATGTTGGTTTTGATAGAAGTATGATAGGGTCTTATGGTCATGATGATAAGGTTTGTGTTTATACATCTTTTATGGCCTTATTAGATGCGGATTGTGTTCCAGAAAAAACTACGATAGTTGGCTTTGTTGATAAAGAAGAGATAGGTAGCGAAGGTAATACTTCGATGAAAAGTCGATTTCTTGAGTATTTTGTAGAAGATTTAGCAGATCGAGACAATATGAAAGTAAGACATGTTTTATCTAAATCAAAATGTCTTTCGGCTGATGTTAATCCGGCTTTTGATTCGAATTTTGCTAATTATTTCGAACAGAAAAATTCATCCTTTATTAATAATGGTGTTGTGTTAACAAAGTATACTGGATCTTTAGGGAAAAATGGAAGTTCAGATGCTTCTGCTGAGTTTTTGAGTGAAATTAGAACTTTTATTCAGAAAAATAATATTTTGTGGCAAACTGGTGAATTAGGAAGGGTTGATGACGGTGGAGGTGGAACAGTCGCGAAGTATGTGGCGAATTTAAATGTAGATGTTGTGGACGTAGGTATACCGGTTCTTTCTATGCATGCACCGATGGAGGTTGTTTCAAAAATAGATGTTTATTCGGCTTATTTGACTTTTAAAAATTTTTTACAATAGGATTGTTCCTGCGAGTGTTATTGTTTTTGATTGTTGTGTAATTTGGTTGGTTTTGATTATAAGAATCACTGATAGTTTATAGTTTTATTGGTTTTACAAAGAGGCTTCCAAGATGGACAAAGTGAGCTCAAATAAGCTGCGGGAAAGCTTTTTAAAGTTTTTTGAAGAAAAAAGTCACAAGAAATTGGAAAGTTTTTCTTTGATTCCGGAAAATGATATGAGTTTATTGTTTATAAATTCTGGTATGGCGCCTATGAAAGATTACTTTACTAATAAGTTTGAATCTCCTTCAAAAAGAGTTGTAACATGTCAAAAGTGTGTACGTACTGCAGATATAGATGAAGTAGGAAAGACTTCTCGTCATGGCACGTTTTTTGAAATGCTCGGTAATTTTTCTTTTGGCGATTATTTTAAGGAAGAAGCTATATTTTGGGCGTTTGAATTTTTAACAGATGTTGTAGGTTTACAGAAAGAAAGGCTTTTAATTTCTGTTCATGAAAAAGACTATGAGACTTATAAGATTTGGACACAAAAAATTGGAATAAATCCTAAAAAGATTTTTAAATTTGATAAGGAAAATTTTTGGGAACATGATTTTGGTCCTTGTGGTCCGTGTTCTGAAATTTATTATGATCGCGGTCAAAAATATGCTTGTAACAGAATTGACTGTACTCTAGGATGTGAGTGCGATAGATTTTTAGAAGTGTGGAATCTTGTTTTTACGCAGTTTTTAAATGATGGTAATTATTCGAAACTTAACAAGAAGAATATTGATACTGGTATGGGTCTTGAGAGATTAGCTATTATTTGTCAAGGTGTTGATAATTTTTTTCTTATAGATACGATGAAAAAAATTTTAGATTATGTTTATTTTCTTGCTAATACTAGGCAGAATAAGAACAAAAAATCCGATATTTCTGCAAAAATTATAACTGACCATTTAAGAAGCATTGTTTTTATGATAGGCGATTCGATCATGTTTTCTAATGAAGGTAGAGGTTATGTTTTAAGAAAGCTTTTGCGTCGTGCTGTACACCACGGTAAACTTTTAGGAATAAAAGGTTCGTTTTTACATAAAGTTGCTGAAGTTTGTATAGAACAAAACAAAAATGTATATAAAAAATTAGAAACAAACAAAAGTTTTATAAAAAAAATAATAACATTGGAAGAAAATAAGTTTTTAAAAACCATAGATCAGGGTCTTGTTTTGTTTAATAACATTGTTACGCGAAATTCTAAAAAAATTTTGTCAGGTGAAGATGCATTTTTGCTTCATGATACTTATGGGTTTTCTATAGATCTTACAAAAGAAATAGCTGCCGAAAAGTCAGTGACTGTTGATATGGAGCGTTTTTCCGAATTAATAAATCAGCAAAAAGAAAGATCTAGAATGGACAGAAAAAAAAAATTTAACAACATTTGGTTAAAAAATGATTTTTCGTTTGATGAAAAAATTAAAAATAAATTTTTGGGATACGAAAAATTGACTACAGAATCAAAAGTTTTAGCTATTTATGATAATAATTTGGATAAGATTTTAAAATTCGATAAAGTTACAGAAGGTGATTTAGAAAGTTCGAAGAATAAGAAAGAAGAATTTTTTGTCGTTTTAGATAAAACTCCTTTTTTTCCGGAGAGTTCAGGCCAAGTTTCAGATACAGGTGAAATGTTTTCGCAAAAAACGCATATTAAAGTTTTGAACTCTAAAAATATTTTGGGTACTTATGTCGAAAAATGTATTTTGATTTCGGGTGAGCTAAAAATTGGAGATGTTTTAACAGCTAAAGTTGATGTTGAAAAGCGGAGAAATGTAGAACGCAATCATACTGCTGCACATCTTTTGCATGCCGCTTTACGAGATGTTTTAGGTAATCATGTAAAACAAGCAGGGCAATTTGTAGATGAAAAGGTTTTGCGATTTGATGTTACTCATAATAAAAAATTAGACAAAAATAAAATATCAAAAATCGAAAAATTAGTTAATAGAAAGATTTTTGACGCAATAAAATTGTCGATTGAAATTTTGCCTATCAGTGAAGCGAAAAAATTACCAGCTATGGCGTTATTTAGTAAAAAGTATAAAGATGAAGTTCGCATAGTTAAAATAGGAGAGTTTTCTGTTGAATTTTGTTCAGGAACACATGTAGAAAATACTTCTTCGTTGGGACTTTTTAAAATAATAAGTGAGAGTTCTTCGGCTTCTGGGGTTCGCAGAATAGAAGCTATCACTGGACCAGAAGTTTTAAAGCTTATAAATAGCTGTAAAGACACACTAGATAAGTTAAAAGAGGCCTTAGAGGCTGTTGATGTTTTTGAAGCTGTAGAAAATTTGGTAAGAAGCAACAAAAAATTAAAGAGCGAACTTCAAAAAATACAAAAAGAATTGGTTTTCAAAAAAATTAATGAGTTTTTATTTGACGCTAGAGAAATGTCTTTTAAAGAAAAAAAAATAAAATTAGTAACAGGTTTTGTTGAAGAAACAGATATAAAAATTATACGTAACGCATGCGAAAAATTTGGCGGTAAATTTCCGTTTTCATTGTTTGTTTTAGTTTGTAAAAATGAAAAAAATATTTTTTTAGTTGTGTTTGTTGCGTCTTCTGTTGTTAAACTCGGAGTTCATGCAGGGAATCTTATTAAATCTTTACTTGATACAGTTAATGGAAGCGGTGGTGGAAATGCTAACATAGCTACAGCGCGAATATTTGAGTTTAAAAATTTATTTGATAATTTAGAAGACAAAATTGTTTCTTCTACAAATTAAGGAGCAATCATGGAGCCTTTTATTAGAGTTCATAAAGTTTTTCATAAGTATAATTTGAATAATATTTTAGAATCATATGCTTTGAAAAATATAAATTTTGAAATTAACAAGAGTGAATTCGTTGTAATAATTGGGGCTAATGGAAGCGGAAAGTCTACTTTGGCAAAACATTTGAATGCGATGCTTTTGCCAACTAAGGGAAAAGTTTTTGTTAAATCAATAGATACTTGCAAAGAAAGTAAAACTTATGAAATAAGAGCGAATGTAGGGCTTGTTTTGCAGAATCCAGACAATCAAATAGTTTCTAGTGTAGTTGAAGAAGATGTTGCTTTTGGATTAGAAAATCTGGGTGTTAGACCGAAGGAGATGCGAGTTCGAATAGACGATGCTTTAAAACTCGTCGACATGTATGGCAAACGTAAAGATCTTGTTTGGAATTTGTCTGGAGGACAGAAGCAGCGTGTTGCTATTGCGGGGATTTTGGCAATGAAGCCAGAGTGTATAGTTTTAGATGAAGTTACTTCTATGCTTGATCCTAAAGGAAAAAAAGAAGTTCTAAGTGTTATAGAATCTTTAAATAAAAATCGTGGTGTAACGGTAGTTTTAATTACGCATTTTATGGATGAAGCTGTACTAGCTGATAAGATTATCGTAATGAGTGAAGGAGAAATAATGGCGATTAATAAAAAGGAGAAAATTTTTTCAAATACAGCTCTTATAAAAAAATGTAAGCTTTCATTTCCAGAACCTATGGAATTAATTTTATCCCTCAGAAAACTGGGAGTTAACATAAAAGAAAATCCTCTCAACATGGAAGATTGTGTGCAATTTTTAGATAGATTTTTGAAAAGAAAAGCTATATGAATAAAAGCTACATAGATAACGATTTTGTTATAGAAACTAGGAATCTAACTTTTTACTATGTGAAAAATACAAAACAAAAAAAAATAGCGATTAGCAATATAAGCGTAAGGATAAGAAAAGGCGAAGTCATAGCTGTTATAGGGCATACAGGTTCAGGTAAATCTACATTTCTTGCACATTTGAACGGACTTCTGCGTCCAGATTTCGGAAAAGTTTTTATAAATTCGAAAGATATTTGGAAAGATAAAAAAAATATCAATAAAGTTCGTTTTAAAGTTGGTCTTGCTTTTCAGCATCCAGAGCATCAATTATTTGAAGACACAATTGCAAAAGATATAGCTTTTGGCCCGAGCAACATGGGACTAGCAAAAAATGAAATTATAAAACGTGTTGAAGTAGCTGCTGAGTTTGTTGGCCTTTCAAAAAACATTTTAAAAAAATCCCCTTTTGAAATTTCTGGAGGGCAAAAGCGAAAAGCTGTTGTTGCAGGAGTTATAGCGATGGACCCAGATGTACTTTTATTCGATGAATTAACTGCTGGGCTTGATCCTGCTAGTCGTAAAGAAATTTTTTCTTGTATTATTAAATATCATAATATTAGACGGAATACGATAATTTTTACATCTCATAATATGAGTGAAGTTGCAAGGTTTGCAGACAGAATTATGGTGTTTGATCGTGGACGAGTCGTAATGTTTGATGAGCCAAAAGAAATTTTTAAAAGAATATCAGAGCTTTTGAATTTAAGTCTTGAAATTCCTGAAGTTACAAGAATTATTATAAAATTGAGAAAGTTGGGACACAATAAATTAGATCCTTCGGTTTTAACTGTGAGTGAAGCTGCTTCTAATATAGCTAACATGTGTTAAAGACTTCCTGCAAAACTAAATTTTAAGCTCAAAATTATAAATCCCGGCCATCAATTGGTCATAAAATTAAATTTCAAGCCAAATCGTTTTTACCTATTTTTCTATCTTCTAGCTAATATCTTAAAGTTTTCTATAGAGTCAATTATGTTTTCAACAAAAATTCTCTTTTTTGAAATTTCGCGATTTTGTTTTTTCTTCTTTATTCAAAGGT
>JAIRLJ010000037.1 GCA_031259495.1 Oscillospiraceae bacterium
GAGACCTTATAAATGAGGAGATTGGTACCCAACAATCGCCTATTTATGTAAGAATTTTAGAACCAAAGAAGAGACCGGCAGCACCAGCTCCAGTAGCAGCGCCACGACCAGTTCCTGTATCATCACTAGTAGCACAACAATCACGAACCGCAGTTGCAACACCACGTCCGGCTTCTTCAATTTCAGAAGAGCTACCACCATGGCCAGCGGTATCTCTAGTCTCCGGGGGTTCAACTTATAATTTTGAATATAATGAAGAAACTTTTCAGCTTCATTTACCAGACAACGAAACCGTTTTTGGAACAAAACAAAGAATTGCTGAACATTACCGAGTTAAACCCGAACATGTTAAATTGTCCTTTGCTGGCAGGGACCTACCGAATGACTCGCTTTTGTATAGACTAAGAATAGGAGACAGAAAGATTATCGTTTATATTAGAAGCCAGAAGCCGATTTTATTAAAGTCGGTTCGACTTAATGCAAAAAGACCAGAAGGTTTTAAAGCCATGTTAGACAAGTTAATTTTAGTATCCAAACGAGATAAGAGAGACTGTGAAAGATGTCTTGATTATTGTGATTATGATTACGATAAAGCTTTACAAATGTTAATGGAAAGTTTGGATGAATAGTTGTAGCAAATTTAAATATTTAATTAAAACAACACAGCACAACCCACCTTTTAAACTTCAACCCTTTAGTTTTCCACAAATTTAGTCGCAATTGTTGATGATTTTTTGTTTTAGCAAAAACTAATCTAAACTAATAAGTTTTTCTTATTAGCTAGGTAAAAATTTGCTAAAGCAAATATTATATTTAATTTGGCTTCTTGTCATCGTTTGTCCTTGTATCGAGTTTTTCTGTAATTAATCCATTGGAACTTGATTACTAAAATCTACACAGCTCCAATTTGTTCAAGAAATTTCTTTTCTCTTGTTAACGCTTGATATACAGTTCGTCTTTAAAAGTTGAAAGTGTAAGTTGTTTATTCATAGCAACCTCTTAAATAATTCTACAAGTTAAATAAGCTAATTATAATAGGGGCTAGCTATGAATTAAATGTGGTGTTGCCTTAAACAAAATTTTTTAAATTTAATACAACTCCATAGCCACTTTCCATTGCAGTTCATATAAAGCTAACACAGAGATTTTTGGACAAAAAGGTAGGGAAAACGTGCAAGGCGCGCAAGGTTGGGGTTTTGAAGACCCTGATTTTTAATAACTAATACAGATTTGTATGATAGAAGTTTTTACATGTCGGAAAACAAATCAATATCTTCATGCTTCCAGGATTAGGTCATGAAACTATTTGCAATTTTACTATTGCTTTTTCAAAACCGATAGGCTTCAGGTTAAACTTAAAGGAAAGTACAAAAGTTTTGGACGTTAAGAAATTTTATTGCAAAGGAATATTTTAAAGACGAAAATGCAGTCAAACAAGTTAATTTGTTGTATTTTAAATTTTTACTGGTTTTTTTGTTTGACAAACTGAGATTAAAATTAAAAGAGATAGCAATCGTACATTTATCTGGATCATCATCCACGAAATTTCTTGCAACTAGCACGTATATACCCGCTATTGACAAACAAATTTTAACTTCTTTTTAATAGTTCAATAATTCTAAGCTGTAGCAACTTCATCAAAAAAGAGTTTTGTTAACGATTAAAAGTTTTCGCTTTTTTTATTCTTCGTGTAAAGTGCAATGATTAATATTGAGTTATTAAAATTTAGAAAATTGAAAAAATGCGAAAATTTTAAGAAAAAGTCATAGACGATTTAACAATATTATTTTGAGCTAATTTGAAACCTTGACAAACATCCCATTTGTTTCTTAGCATAGAGTTTGTGGATGGAAAGTATACATTTTAAGAAGTTTAATATTAGAAACCTGGTACATATGAGATTTCTGAGTAGACTGTTGTTTTGGGAATTGTTGAAGTTTATAAAAACAGTTTGGTTTTTTTGTCTATATAACAAGAGGTGGAATATCTAGAGTTGAATATGCATTTGCTTATGTTTATTACTCTTTTGCTCCTGGTTGTCTTGTCTGGGTTTTTTTCTGCTTCTGAGACGGCTTTTTCGACAGTTAATTTGGTACGACTAAAAAGTAAAGTAAAAAAAGACGATAAAAGGGTTAAAGTTGCACTTAAGATTGCTGAGAATTTCGATGAAACGATTTCTGCCATATTAATATGTAACACTGTGCTTAACATAATTTCGCCTACTTTGGCAACCGTTTTAACTATAAATCTTTTTGGTCAGTCTAAAACAGTGTATTCTGCTGCATTAATGGCTGTCTTTATACTTATTTTTGCAGAAGTCTTACCTAAGAGCCTTGCTAAAGAAAACAGTGAAGCTTTTGCATTAGCTAGTGCGAAGCCTCTGAATTTTATCGTAACATTGACTAAACCTTTAAATTTCGTCTTCTTAAAATTAAAAAAAATTATGGTTAGTTTTTCAAAAAATAAGAAAACGGATCCAAGCGTTACAGAACAAGAACTTAAACACATAGTGAAAGATATAGAAAAAGAAGGTGTTCTTGAAAAACAAGAAAGCGAAATGGTAAGGAGTGCTCTTGAATTTGATGAAAAATCCGTAGGAGATATATTGACCCCTAGAATTAAAATGATAGCTGTGGATGTGAATGAGCCAACTGATCAAATACAGAACATGATAATACAAGAGCGTTATTCAAGAATACCTGTTTATCAAGGAAGTATAGACAATATAGTAGGAATTTTACATGCCAGAGACTATTTAGAAAGTGTTTTAAAAAACGAAAAAATAGAACTTTCTAAAATGTTAAGGTCATGTTATTTTGTTTACGAAGGTAAAGAACTTTCCACCTTACTTGCCGATTTCAAGCATAAAAAAACTCACGTTGCTGTTGTACTAGACGATTATGGCGGCACACTTGGCATGGTAACCATGGAAGATCTTTTAGAAGAAATTGTCGGAGATATTTGGGACGAAGATGAAGAAATAGAACATAAAATAATAACCTTAAAAAATAACACTTATGAAATAAGTGGAGATATCAGTATTAAAAAGCTTTTTAATTTTTTAAAAATTCGGGAAGATGAAGAGTATAACGATTATTCTACTCTTAGTGGATTTGTAGTACAAATGTTTCACGAAATCCCGAAAATTGGCCAAGTTTTGACAATTGGAGACTACAAAATAATAGTAAAAGAAGTAAATGAAAAAAAAGTTACAAAATTTATTATCAAAAAATTAATTAATCAAGCTCAAGAAGATAAAAAAATGAAAAAACAAAAAAGAGCACAAATATGAATTTTGAAACGATTTTCTTATTTTTAGAAAAAGCTAACAATCAATTTTTAAATTTTTTTTTAAAAGAAGATTTTTGGTGGCAGGTTGTTAATTTTTTTAAAGCTTTGGTTGTTTTCTTTTCTGGTTTACCCGCTTCTAAAATAGTTGGGAAAATAACAAAAAAAGCAATGCTGCGTACTGGGGCTGCAAAAAGTGCTGTAAATTTTTTTTCTTCTGGATCCAAGCTGACTTTAAAAATTCTATTTTTATTTTTGGCTTTGTCGTGTTACATAAGCTTAAATACTATGTTAGCAACAGTTGGTGGTGCATTAGTTGCTTTAGGATTTATATTAAAAGATAGTATTTCTAATATGCTAAGTGGAATTATAATAGTAACTAATAAACTTTTTTCTTTAGAAGATACTATAAAAATAGAATCTAATGAAGGTCGTGTACTAAAAATAGAAACTTTTTTTACCACCTTAGTAAATAACGATGGGAAAAAAATAATTGTGCCGAATTCACTTTTGACTTCTAAAATGTTAATAAAACAAGATACAAAAAAACAAGAGAACATATGAACAAAATTTTTACATCTGGTGTAGATTTAGGAGGGCTTAGAAAGAGAGAAGAGATTAAAGTTCTAATTTGTTATATTTTATTAAATAAAAATATGGTAATTTCAAAAGATGAAATCATAAAAAGTCTGGTCGAAAATAATATCGCAAATTATTTTGAAGTGGCATCAGCATTTTCTGAATTACTTTCATCAGAAAAAATAAAAGAAAACAAAAAAAACAAAGATAAGTTTTTGTTGACAAAAGATGGGGAATTAATAGCTAAAGAACTAGAAACAATTTTGCCTGTAACAGTTAAAGAAAAAGCTGTGTCTACTGCTATAAGTCTTATGATTAAAGCAAAAATAGAAAATGAAAACAAAATAAAAATTAGTAAAAATTCAGATTACGGATATGAAGTTGTTTTGGAAATTTCTGGCGGAAATTTTAATTTAATGACTATACGTATCTACGTTCCAGACCTTTTTCAAGCTAATTTTATTAAGAATAATTTTTACAAGAGCCCAGAAATTTTTTATCAATGTTTTTTAGCAGTTAGTACCAGAAACAAAAATATTTTAAAAGAAATGTTAGAAAAATTATAATTTCATGAAAGATTTTCTTATTTCGGAAGATTAGAGGCTTTCTGAAATTTTTTCTGCAATTTTAAAAGTAAAATTTTCTATATTTTTTTCGTCATTCCACTCTACCATCAGCCTGATTAAAGGTTCTGTACCAGAAGGTCTAATTACAATTTTGCCGTTTTCTCCTAAAGTTGTTTTTGCGTCACTTATAATCGACAAAATTTTTTTATTTTTTAGGAACTTTTGTTTTTGCTCTTTGTTAGCTTTTATATTAAATTCTTTTTGTGGCAAAACTCTCACCATCGAAGATAAATCTTCAAGCTTTCTATTTTTTAGTTTTAAAATTTCAGCTAATTTAACGGCTGTTAGTTGTCCATCACCCGTAGTTGAATAATTTCTGAAAATTATATGCCCTGATTGTTCGCCGCCTATATCAATTCCAAATTTGAGCATTTTTTCTAGTACATACCTATCACCGACTTTAGTTGTTACAAATTTTATGCCATTTTTTTCACAAAATTTTTTAAGACCTAAATTTGACATAATCGTTCCTGCGACTAAATTACAATTTAACTTAAGCTTTTCTTTTGCATCGAGTGCGCATATTGCTATTATTTTATCGCCATCTACAATTTTTCCAGTATTACTAACTGCTAAACATCTGTCCGCATCTCCATCAAACGCCACACCAAAATCTGCACCAATTTTTATAACAGCTTTTCTTAATTTTTCCAAACATAAAGAACCACAATTCTCATTTATATTTAGTCCATTTGGTTTGCAGGAAAGTAAACTTATTTTGGCTCCCAAAGCTTCAAAAATTTTTCTGGCTGTTTTATAAGAAGCACCATTAGCACAATCTAATACTACCTTTAAACCGTTTAAATCGGTATTGACACAAGATACAATATAATTTACATAGTCATTTTGAGCATTTTTTTCCTTAAAAATTTTTCCAATATCTCTGTTATTTGCAACATCTAAATCTTTTTTCGAAAAAAGGATTTCCTCTATTTTTTTTTCTAAATCATCATTCAATTTGTAACCATCACTCTTAAAAAGTTTTATTCCATTAAACTCAAAAGAATTGTGAGAAGCAGAAATCATAACTCCTATTTGAGCTTTGTATTTTCGTGTTAGAAATGCTACGCCTGGAGTTGAAATGATACCTAGTAAACCTACATCAATTCCCATTGAAGAAAACCCCGATGCCATAGCATGCTCAAGCATATCACAGGAAATACGAGGATCTTTACCTATTAAAACTTTTGGCTTTTTATTTTTAGTTTTTACTAAAATTTTGGTTGCAGACTTCGCTATAGCCAAAGCCAACTCACATGTTAGCTCTTTGTTTGCAACACCTCTTACTCCGTCTGTTCCAAAGATTTTATTCATAAACATTTCCAAAAAAAATAAATAAAAGAATATCTTAATTCTTATTTAATCCTAAATGGCAATATGCCATGTCGGTAACAACTCTTCCTCTAGGGGTGCGACTTAAAAAACCTATTTGTATTAAATAAGGTTCATATACATCTTCTATAGTTATAACTTCTTCATTTATAGACGCTGCAATAGTTTCTACTCCAGCAGGTCCTCCGTTGTAAAAATCTATTATATTTCTTAAAAGCCTTCTATCATTTTCGTCAAGGCCTAAATTATCTACTTGAAGCTTATCTAGTGCTAATTTTGCTATTGTTTCCGTTATAATTCCCTCACCAACAACTTGTGAAAAATCTCTTACACGCTTCAAAAGTCTATTAGCAATTCTTGGAGTACCGCGAGACCTAGAAGCGATTTCTTTTGCTCCAGATTTTTCAACAGAAATATTAAGTAATTTACTTGAACGCAATATTATATCGAACAATTCTTTTTTTGAATAAAGTTCGAGACGCATGATAATGCCAAATCGATCCCTCATAGGAGCTGTTAACTGACCTGCTCTTGTAGTCGCTCCAATAAGCGTAAATTTGGAAAGAGGCAAATGATAAGAGGCTGCCATTTGTCCTTTTCCGGTAATAATATCCACTGCAAAGTCTTCCATAGCCGGGTATAATATCTCTTCCACATTACGAGAAATTCTGTGTATTTCATCTATAAAAAGAATTTCACCCTTTTCCAAATTTGTAAGCAAAGCCGCTAAATCTCCAGGCTTTTCTATGGCTGGACCAGATGTGACTCTTATATTAACATTTAATTCATTTGCAATTATACTAGCTAAAGTAGTTTTACCTAAGCCTGGAGGCCCATATAAAAGTACATGATCTAACTGTTCATTGCGAAATTTTGCAGCTTTTATAAAAACAGACAAATTTTCCTTAACTTTATCTTGCCCAACATACTCTCCTAGATACTTTGGTCTCAGAGAAGTGTCAGTTTTTGTATCTTCAAAAGTCTCTCCGGAAGTTACAAGCCTGTCTTTTACAACACCCACAAAACTTCTCCTTAAACAGAAAACTACCCAAAATTTGACATAAATTTTAATGAAGATCTTATAAGTTCTTCCGTGGACATCTTATCTTCAAAACTTCTAACTACTTCATATGCTTTTTCTTTTTGATAACCAAGAGAAACTAGTGCTTCTACAGCTTTAATAATTTCATCGTATTTTTCTTCTTTTTTGACCTCCACAATAGAAAAAGACAAAGCCTTCCTAGCTTTTTTTTCAAGCTCTGTAACTATTCTCAAAGCAAGCTTATCAGAAACACCCTGGGCTTTTGTTAAAAAATTGGCGTCTTTATAAGATATAGCTTTTAAAGCTTCATGCGGAGTAATACTAAAAAAAACGGACAAACAAATTTTGGGACCTACGCCAGACACTTGTAACAAAAGTAAAAAACAATCTCTTTCATTTTGACTTGAAAATCCATAAATATTCGTACTTCTATCGGTAGTGCGAACATAAGTATACAATAAAACTTCTTCACCAACATTAGGCAAATCTTTTTTTGTAAACAAAGATACAAAAAGCTCATATGCCACACCATGACAATCTATGGCCACAGACTCTTTTCCAACAAAATTTAAGATTCCGCGCAGACTATAGATAATAAATATCATTCCCAACTAAAAATATCACAACACCACAACACTAGCTTTGCAATTAACTTCATTTCACACATCAGCTAATCACATTAACTACTGAAAACCCATCTCATCCTCCCAATAATCTTGGAATCCAATATTGGTAATGTGCAGGATTATAATTATAATGCTCTCTGGTAATACTTAACTCGAGCGAATTCAATCGAAAATAACTAAATGGCATAAAATACATGGTGTTAGGGTCCTCTGGACACCTAACTGTAAAATATCCACCAGAAGATCCAAGTATTTCAACTTTTCCAGAAAGACACTTGTCTGATCTATAAAAATCACTACGACCAGAGTATTTATTGCAAAAAGGGTTCTTTGCTAAATAACAGCTAGAACGTTTTATCAACTCTGCAGTAGCATATCCATTGGTATGTGAATTTTTAAACGCTAAAAACTTCAAAGGCATATAGGCTTTCTTCCATGCAGATTCTCTATCTAAAAAAAACTCAACTTTTACACTTTGTTTACGAGTATTAACACTAATAACCGAGATCAAAGCATTACCAGGCTCAGATTGAAAAGAAGGTTCTCCTATAAATTCCGGACTTCTCCAAAGTGGTATGGGGAAGCTATAAGGGTTATCAACAAGTAAGCCGCCGTTTTTGTTAAGTTCTTTGTAGAACTCAGCACCAGCTACGTTCCTATTAGAAACACTTGTCACAGCTAAAAAGAAAACAAACAGCACAATTGAAACAAAACTTGTAAATCTTTTACTAAAACTAATCATAATAACCATCCTGTCATTTAAAATTTTAATAATTCGCAAAAACTTTTTCTATTGTAAACCTTTGTTAGATTTCCTGCAAAACTAAATTTTAAGCTCAAAATTATAAATCCCGGCCATCAATTGGTCATAAAATTAAATTTCAAGCCAAATCGTTTTTGCCTATTTTTCTATCTTCTAGCTAATATCTTAAAGTTTTCTATAGAGTCAATTATGTTTTCAACAAAAATTCTCTTTTTTGAAATTTCGCGATTTTGTTTTTTCTTCTTTATTCAAAGGT
>JAIRLJ010000018.1 GCA_031259495.1 Oscillospiraceae bacterium
CCACAGCGCCTCCGAGGTGGCCTTCCGACTGGGTTACAATGAAAGCGCCTACTTTAGCAAGGTTTTCAAAAAATACGAACGGGATACCGTACGTCAATACAAGCAGCGACTGGGTGAAGACCGGCCGGACCTCTCTTCAGACATTGACGACCTCCTCCCCCGCTTCGGCAGAGACAACGAGCAATAGAACATATAGCCGCCGACAGTAAAGTCATTCAATACAGGCCGCGCGGCGCCTGTTTTTTTCCCTTTGAGGAATTTGTAATGATTGATGGCGATGTTTCCTGGTGACTAAAGTTATAAATTCAGGCCATCAAATTGAATCTCAAACCAAATCGTTTTCGTTTATTTTTATATCTTCTAATTAACATCTTAAAGTTTTTTTATTGAGCCAATTATATTTTCGAAAAAAATTTTCTTTTTTGAAATTTTGTGATTTTGCTTTCACTGCTCCTCCACTAGGAGCGTCATCGTTTGCTCCAGCTTCTGCGTCACAAGCGGTACCACCACCAAGAGCAAATAAGAATGAACTAATGCCTATTTTTTGTGTGTATGCTAAAATTTCTGTGTGAAAAACAAACTCTGTGATATACATAACATATTAGAAATTAAGAGAAGATTTAATTTCAGAGCCTCAAAATGTTTAGGACAGAATTTTTTAATAAATAGAGAAATTGCTTTTAAAATATCAGCAAATTCAGGAGTAAATAAAAACACAGGTGTGCTAGAAATAGGTCCAGGAATCGGTTCGCTCACGTTTGAACTTGCTCTTATTTCTAAAAAAGTCGTCTGTATAGAAATCGACAAAAAACTCATCAATGTCTTAAAACATACACTTAAAGATTTTAATAATATTAAAGTTATTAATGCAGATATATTAAAACTCGACTTAGCAAAAATCATAAAAGAGGAATTTTCTAATATGCAAGTTGTTGTTTGTGCTAATATACCGTATTACATAACGTCAAATATCATCATGCGTTTTTTGGAAGAAAAAATAAATATTAAGAGCCTTACTTTTATGCTTCAAAAAGAAGTTGCACAGAGATTAATAGCCCTTCCTGGTTCGCCTGGATGTGGCAGTATCAGCGTGAGTATTAGATATTTTTCTATTCCTGAATTACTATTTAATGTGTCAAGAGAAAATTTTATGCCTGTTCCTAAAGTTGATTCGTCAGTTATAAAATTTAAAATAAAAAAAGAACCAAATCTGGAGATAAAAAATAAAGAACTTTTTTTTAAGATCGTAAAAGCTGTATTTAGTGAAAAAAGAAAAGCAATAAAAAATCCTTTACATACAAGAACTAATTTCTCAAAACAAGATGTTTTGTTGGCTTTAGAAGGCGCCAAAATTTCACCTTTATTGAGGGCGGAACACTTGAATATGGAAAAATTTGTACGACTTTCGAATGTTATGTCAAAATTGGGTAAATAAATCAAAAAGATATAGAGATAAAATTTGTTTAAATTCTTTGAAAATAAAAATATAGATTTCATAATTTCTGGTCTGGGTAATCCAGGATTAAAATATAAGAACACCAGACATAATGTTGGTTTTATGTTCTTGGATTTTTTAGCTAAAAAACTTTGTATTGAATTAAACTCTTCAAAATTTAATTCAAATTATTGTAAGACTAAAGTCGAACAGAAAGAGGTTATTTTGCTTAAACCTCAGACTTTTATGAATCTTAGCGGTACAGCCATCGTTAAAGCAATGAATTTTTATAAAATCACACCCGAAAAATTAATAGTTTTACTCGATGATATAAATTTTAATGTAGGAAAAATACGCATAAGAACAAAGGGAACTCACGGCGGACATAACGGTACAAAAAATATAATAGAAGAGATTAAAAATAAAAATTTTCTTAGAATAAAAATAGGAATAGGACAAAAGCCTAAAAGAAATTTTGATCTTGCCAGCTGGGTTTTGTCGAAATTTACTACTGAAGAAAATGAGATTCTCTCGGATGTATTCGAAAAATGCTATGAAGCGATCCAATTAATTATAAGAAATAAATTAGAACTTGCTTTGTCAAAATATAACTAATATGACTAACATAACTATATTTTTAATAATATAAAGCTTCTTAGTATGCTTTGTATTTTTTTATTGAAAAAGCTATATTGGTTGCGTGATCTGCTATTCTTTCTAGATTAGTTAGTACATCTAGAAAAACCGCGCCAGAAATGGCCGTACATTTTTTATTGTTCAAACGTTCTATGTAATGCCCTCGGAAAGACTCAGTTTTTTCATCTATAGAATCTTCGATATAACTTATATTTTTAAAGTCATTTGTAGAAGCTTTTCTGTGCGAAAAAATAATTACAGCTTCTTTAATTATTTGTAGTACTAAATTTTTAATATTTTTTATTTCATTGAGCGCCTCAAAACTGAGCTTTGCCTTGCCAGATATTATAATCTCTGAAGATTCGCAAATATTTTCACAATGATCGCCAATGCGCTCTATATCACTTACAACGTGAAATAATGAACCAACTATTTTTTTATCGGTATCGCTTATATCAAGACCATTAACTTTTACTAAATATTCAGTAATCATACGACTAAGATAATCTATAGTCTTTTCTCTTTCGTATACTTCTTTAATTTTATTTTTGTTTTTTTCAAAAAAAGATGATATAGCCACTTCAAAATTGTTTTGAGAAAGCCTTGCCATTCTATTTACTTCTTTTAGAACTTGAGAAACTGCTATTGCAGGAGCATTTAAAATACGATTATCCAAATATATAAGATCTTGATTATTTTTATTTATAGCTTCATCTTTGCCTTTTATAAATTTAGAAGACATTTTTATTAAGATATTATCAAATGGCAAAAGTAAAAGAGTTGTAACTATATTAAAAATTAAATGTATAAGAGATATCTGTGCCTTAACACTTTCTCGAGCAATGCATTCTATCCAAGATGTAAATGGCATTACAAGTGTAATTAGTAAAAATATCAAAGTTCCTATCACATTAAACAAGAGATGTATAACTGCAGAACGTTTTGCTGTTTTATTTGCGCCAGTACTCGCCATTAGAGCAGTAACACAAGTTCCGACATTTTGCCCGTATATTATAAAAACAACAGATTTAAGATCAACTACTCCAGCTTTTGCAAGAGATTGCAAAACACCTATCACTGCTGTAGAACTATGCAAAATTGCCGTTATAATAAGACCAGCAAATAAACCTAAAAATGGATTTCTGAATGATGCCATAAGATTAACAAATGTTTGAGAATTTCTTAAAGGTTCCATAGATTTTCCCATAAAATCTAAACCAAAAAACAACATGCCAAAACCTGTAATAATTTGTCCAAGGCTTTTATAAAAGTTTTTGCTCATAAAAAAAAGCATTGTAACTCCAAGACAAATTATTCCAGGAGCTACCAGGCTAAGATCTAATGAAGCCATCAATCCTGTTATCGTAGTGCCTATGTTAGAGCCCATAATTACTCCTACAGCCTGCTTAAGATTCATAATACCAGCATTTATGAAGCCAACGACCATAACGGTAGTTACAGCGGAAGAATGAATAACAGCCGTTACAATAACACCAACAAGTGCAGCCATGTATTTATTTTTTGTAAGTTTTTCTATTAAAATTTTGAGCTTAGAACCTGCTATAACTTCAAGACCGTCGCTCATTAACTTTACACCAAGCAAAAATATACCAAGCCCACCAAGTATATTCAAATAACCGGTAAAATTCATAATTTCACCTTTAAAAACTTTTACAAATAATATGCTTAACAAAATAAATAAAAAACCAACACTGATTGTAATCTAAGAAATAAAACAAATCAAAAAATTATTTCATATTTTAAAGCTTATAAAAGTAAAAAAATTATATTAAATTTTAGATTCAAAAAATATTTATTTTTTTGAGTTTTAAAAATTTATTAAAAATATTTTTTAAATTTTTGCATGTTAGAGAATTTTTTGGCAATTATATCTGTAAACAAACTTTTAAGGAGGAAAAAATGTCTAAAGTTACCGATAAAATTTACAGACATATAAAACGCGGAAGAAATATAGCAAACAAAACTATAGGTGTTCTAGAGAGATTTTCGCATATTACTTCGAAAAGAGCTAAATTTTTAAATAGAAAAACGAGAAATAAACATGCTGATATTGGTCGAAACATGTTAAACCTTGCTGTAGTAATAGCTATAGGTTTTGCAATTGTTTTACTTTACAGTGAGTCAAAAGATTTAGATATATTTTAATTTAAGGAGAATTATTGTGGATATTTTAGGAGAAATTTTTAGAAGGAGTAGAGAAAGACATATGGCTAAAGGATTTTTATTTTGTATTTTAATTTTGGCTTTAGGATTAATAGCTTGGATTTTTTACAAAACTACATTAATAAGATGTGGTTGTCATCTAAAGTGTAGAGGTAAATACTGTAATTGTGATTTTGATAAAGAAATTTCAAACGAAGATGAAGAAAAAAATCATGAAGAAGTAACAAGTTTCAAAGAACAGAAATGAGACTAAATATATAAAATGACATAATAAAAAAGTAAAAGGAGACCTGTTAATATGAAGAAATTTCTTATTTTACTGGCAGGTTTTTTTGCTGGAACTGTCAACGGATTGCTCGGCGCGGGCAGTGGGAACATAATAGTTCCAATGTTAGAAAGACATGGCGTGCATGAACGACGCGCACATGCAACTTCCGTTTTTGTTGTCTTTTTCTTCTGCGTTTCTAGTGCAATTTTATATTTTAGTAGTGGAAGGATTATTTTAAGCGAAGCACTACCGTATGCCTTGTGGGGTACAGTTGGTGCTTTTTTAGGAAGCAATGTCCTCTCTAAAATAAATCAAAAAATATTAAGAAGAGTTTTCTCTATTTTTTTGATAACATCGGGAATTAGGATGTTTTTAAAGTGAATTTTGCATACGCCGCAACCGGAATTTTAGCCGGCGTGTTTGCATCTATGGGATTAGGTGGAAACGCAATTTTGATAGTTTATTTAACATTATTTTTGGGAATTTCGCAAAAATCTTCGCAAGGCATAGGACTTTTTTTTTTCATACCTGTTGCATTAATTTCAATTATAATTTACGCCAAAAAACAATTAATAGAATGGAAATTTGGTATTCCTTGTGCGATTCTGGGCGTAGCAGGAACATTTTTAGGATTTTACATATCAAATTTTATAGATCAAATTTTATTATCTAAAATTTTCGGACTCATGTTTTTTTTAACAGGAATATTTCAATGGTTTAAAAAAGATTAAAAATAAAAATACAACGAAAATTTTATTATTTGTTTTATAAAAAAGATGTTTAATTATTTAATAATTGCTGTAAAACATAAGCTAATAAAAAAAAGATAAAAAATTAAAGTACAGCAAAGTACAGCTTTGAACTATATGACAAAAATAATAAAATGTCATATCAAAGATCTCTTTTTTTTCTAGATTGTATTTTGAGGCTAGGAGAATACAACTGATTGTAATTGGTTGCAATGTAATAATCTTTAGAATATAAAATATAAAAGATTGTTATGTTTTGTGTAAAATTTTATAAGTGTTGTGTTCAGAGTGGGACCTGCATGCTGAACTAGGGTGACCGTACATGCAAGACGAAAGAATATATTGGATTTGGCTGAGCCAAACTTTGGGGAGTGCTAACTATAAATCTAAGGCTATTTTAAATTTTTTTAATATAAGAGATTTTTACAAAGCTGGCGAAAAAGAGTTTAAGCTGTGTGGTTTTTTTTCGATACGAGAAATAGAAAAGCTTGTCAATTCTAATTTAGAGGAAGCAAAAAGCATTTTAGACGAGTGTCAAAATTTTGGGTATGAGGTCATATGTATAACAGATTTTCGTTATCCCAAGCTTTTAAAAGAAATACGCAATCCTCCATGTGTTTTGTATTGTAAAAGTCAAAAATTTGATTTCAGTAAAAAAGCTTTTGTTTCTGTTTCTATGGTTGGTACTCGAGCAGCAAGTGAATACGGGCTGGATACTGCTTATAAATTAGCTTTCAAACTTGCGAAAAACGATATAACGGTGGTAAGCGGCGGAGCGCTCGGTATAGACTCTGCAGCACATAAGGGTGCTTTGGATGCAAACGGAAAGACGGTTGCCGTACTCGGATGTGGCATAAATTGTAAATATTTAGCGAAAAATGAGCTTTTACGAGAGAAAATCTTTGAAAAAGGTGCAATCTTATCGGAATTTCCTGCGAATTTTCCTGCTGTTCCAAGAAACTTTCCTCTTAGAAATCGCATTATATCTGGAATTAGTCTCGGAACAATAGTTGTAGAAGCTGATAAACGCAGCGGGTCTTTGATAACTGCACGACTTGCTTTAAAACAAAACAGAGACTTGTTTTCTGTGCCAGGGGGGATATTTAACAAAACTTCTACAGGTACGAATCTGCTTATAAAGCATGGGGCAAAACCTTTATTGTCGGTGCAAGATATTTTAAAAAGATATAAATCAGAGCTATTTAATAAATCTCTTAAATTTAGTGGCAAAAATGTGCAAAATACAACGCCTGATAATTCTATTAACTCTAAAAAAAGTATTAACAAAGAAGATGTGCTAAAAAAAGTTTCACAAAATAGTCAAGTCGTTTTTAAAATTTTAAAAAACGAAATGTATATTGATGAAATTTATATGCAAACAAATTTAAGTGCTCAAAAAATTGCAAGCTCTATAAGTGAACTTGAAATCTATGGGCTTGTAAAAAGCCTTTCTGGAGAAAGAGTTGTTCGAGCATAAAATATGTGTTATATGTTTTTTTAGTGATTTTGGTTTTAATATAATTCATAATTTGTATTTTGTTTTATCAAGTAAACAGTAGTAATTATGGGGGTCCATAAATTTCAAAATGTTAAAGCTTGTGATAGTCGAGTCTCCAGCAAAAGCGAAGACCATATCAAAATATTTGGGTAAAAATTATGAAGTTGCTGCTTCTATGGGACATGTTAGAGATTTACCTGCAAAACGGCTTAGCGTTAGCATAAAAAAATCTTTTGCTCCAAAGTATGAAATACTAGAAGGAAAAGAAAAATACGTAAAAGATTTAGTTAAACGTGCAAAAAAGTGTGAAGATATTTACCTTGCTACTGATCCCGATCGCGAAGGGGAAGCTATATCTTGGCATTTGGCCCATATACTTAAAGTTGCGCCAAATAGAAAGAACCGTGTAGTTTTTAATGAAATAACAAAAACGGGTGTTAAAAAAGGTATATCAAATCCGAGGTGTATAGATCAAAATTTAGTGGATGCTCAACAGGCAAGAAGAATCCTTGACAGATTAGTTGGATATAAATTGAGTCCGTTTTTATCGTCAAAAATACGAAAAGGTTTATCAGCTGGCAGGGTCCAATCTGTAACTTTAAGGATAATAGTTGATAGAGAGGAAAAAATAAGAAGTTTTGTTCCAGAGGAATATTGGACTATAAACGCAAGGCTTTCTTCAAAAGAGAGCTTGAAAGATTTTTCTGCTTTATTTTATGGTGATGAAACTGGAAAAATAAAAATAACCAATAAAACTCAAGTAAATAAAATATTAAAATCCATAGAAAAAAAAGATTTTATAGCTCTAAAAGTAAAAAAAGGAATAAGAAAACGAAAACCTTCTCCACCATTTATAACTTCCACACTTCAGCAAGAGGCTTCAAGAAAACTTTCTTTTACACCAAAGAGAACAATGAAAATAGCTCAAGAGCTTTACGAAGGTATAGATACTAAGAAATTTGGACTTATTGGTCTTATTACATATATGAGGACTGATTCTACTAGAGTTTCTGAAGACGCGGTGAAAACTTCCAGGAGTTTTATAGCTTCGCGTTGGAAAAACAAGTACATACCGAGTAAACCTAGAGTTTATAAAGCTCGAGCAAATTCGCAAGACGGCCATGAAGCGATAAGACCTACGATGCCGGAGTTGAGTCCAGAAGAAGTCAAAAATGATTTAAGTACAGAACAATATAAAATATATAAGTTGATTTGGAGCAGATTTATAGCTAGCCAAATGGAAGATTGTTTACATGCCACGACTAGCGCAAATATTAAAGCTGGAGATTATATCTTTAAGGCTTCTGGGTATAATGTAAAGTTTGATGGTTTTACGGTGCTTTACCAAGAAAAAAAAGAGGAAAAATCAAAACAATTGCCTGAATTGAGAGAAGGAGAGAAATTAGAACTCCATGAGTTGAAATCCAATCAACACTTCACAGAGCCTCCTCCGAGGTTTAATGAGGCGTCACTCATAAAAGTTTTGGAGGAAGAAGGCATTGGTAGGCCTTCTACTTATGCACCGACAATTAGCACAATTCTTTCTAGAGAATATGTTCTTCGTGAAGAAAAAAATCTTAAACCAACCGAACTTGGGGAAGTTATTATAAATTTTTTAAAAGAAAAATTCCCTAAAATTGTAAATTTAGAATTTACAGCTCAAATGGAAAGTGATCTTGACACAGTAGAAAAAGCTAAACGCAAGTGGGTAGACATACTTGAAGAGTTTTATACACCGTTTGAAGAACAACTGAAAGAAGTTAAAGAACAAATGAAAGGAATGAAAATACCACTCAAAGAAGATCAGACCGATATTATATGTGAACTTTGTGGGCGCAGTATGGTTGTAAAAATTGGTAGATTTGGTAAATTCATAGCTTGTCCTGGATATCCTGAATGCAAAAATATAAAAAATTTTGTAAACAAAATAGGAGTTCCGTGTCCTAAATGTAATCAAGATATAATTCTCAAAAAAAGTAAAAAAGGTAGAACATTTTACGGCTGCAGTGCTTACCCAAAATGCGACTTCGTATCTTGGGATGAACCTAGTAAGAAAAAATGTCCCAGATGTTCTGAACTTCTTTTCTTTAAAAAGAATAAAAAAAAGACTCTATACTGCGTAGTTAAAAATTGCGGATATACAGAGGAATCACAAAAAAAGAGTATATAACTGCGTCATTTGCGATCTGTTAAAAGACTTGATTGCCAATTTTTTTATCTTCGCTTTTATCCGTTTTTATTCTTCTTTTCGAGATTTTTTTCAGCTTCTTCAAAAATTTTCATAGCACTGTCGTTTTCTAATGATGTACCGCCGGTAATAGCGTTTAGAGTTTCGCTATCCATAGATAGGATATTTTTTTCTCTATCAGGTTCTCCGAATTTCTTTCCCATAATGCCCTCCTAATATTCTCCTAAAAATTTATTTTGTTATGTAGTTAGCATAGACCATTTGTAAATGAAATATTCAATAATAATTAAAATCTGTTAAAATCCTACGTAATGTTGTTTGTTATTATATTTTTTTAAACGAACAAACAAACGTCAAGCTACTCCAATTGTATATTAAACAACTTTTAAAACCTAGGAAAATAATAAATGTTCAAAAAAAAGGCTATTTTATTTTTTGGCAGTGCAAATAAAAACGGATTTACTTTTAAAATCTTAAATAAAATTTTAAAAAAACTAGATGAAAAATATAATTTTTTATTAATAGATGCCTATGAAAAAAAAGTACATCCATGTATCGGCTGCGAATTTTGTAAGAATAATTTTAGATGTAAATTCAAAGACTTTGAAGACATAGACAAAAATATAGTAAATGCCGAACTAATAATAGTAGCATCACCCGTTTATAATCTAAGCATTCCTTCCACACTAAAAGCAATTTTTGATCGTTTTCAGCCGTATTATTTTTTAAATTCTTCTGATAACAAAAAAAAAATTAAAAAAAAACGAGCGATACTTGTATTGACTTGTGGCTCAGACGAAACAGATTTTACCATTGTGCAAAAACAAATATCCGCTTCGCTTAGCTTGATAAACTCAAAAATAGATACAAAAATATTTTGGAAAAATACGGATAAAAATTCCAAAATAACAAGTGAGTTAATAAATCAAATATCTAATTTAAAGTAAGACTTAAGGTATAGAAATATCATATTCTTTTCCTAAAAAAGAAATTTTTATTTTGTGTTCTTCTGATTTTTCAACAGAAATCGAAAACGTTGGTTTTTCGTCGCCGAAGCTAATCAATCTAGTGTTTTGATCCACCACTACGAAACCAGTTAAAAAAAGACAAATCAAAAATAAAAACAGAAAAAAAAACTTAGTTTTCCTTATTTTATTTTTTTTGTAATTGATACTTTTGAACTTCATTAAAATTTTACTGAATTTAAATACAAGTTTTTTATTATATGTTGTAAAAATTTATTACCAGAGTTTGATAGCATAATTAGTCAAATTTTGTTAAATCTTCCAAAACAGATGCCAATGATTTTCCCAACATCTTACCTGCTAAGCATGCCTCCTTAATAGTATTGACATCTGTTCCTACTTCTATTAACAAAGATCCAGGATGTGCACTCATATTAAGTTCCATTTCGTCAAATTTAAGCGGTCTGGCCATTCCAGAACATAAATTTTCTGTTGAACGTTGCAATCTCAAAGCAAGTCTTAAATTTTTTCTCCAATTTGGAAAATCATTGTTACCACTATCGCAACCAGCCAAAATCATAATCTGCGCTACTTTTTCACCATTTAACATAGAAACTAATTTGCTTTTTCCTGTTTCTTTTTCACCTACTGAATCTCGATGTATATCTAATAAAACTTGTATAGAAGGGTATTTTTCGAGATTTTTTTTAATTGTACTAAGAGAGCGCCAATACGATCCTTTATAACTTGGATTGTCGTGCACTGTTTTATCGTGTATGACAGATATATCATAACTTTCAAGAACTTCTTTTATTTCTTCTCCAACTCGAGTTACATTAAATCTGTTGTCTGTAGTTCTTGATGAATAACTTGAATAAATAAACCCCCTATCTTTATCTGTATAAGCTTCTGTAGTATGAGTGTGATAAATTAAGACTTCGGGCTTTCCATCTTTTTTTATACTAATGTCTAGTGGGGTTCCTAGTTCTTTCGCAATATCTAAGTCTATTTTTGTATGATTTTTTACATAAAAATTTTCAAATTTTATTCCACCCTCACCAAATTGAGTTTCTATTACCTTGTAAGTTTTTTCGTTTTCATGACGCTTTATTTCTTCTGGAGAATCAGGCTCCTCTAAAGCAGATTCGGAACCTAATTCTGCATCTTTTTTTTCGTTATGATTTGTTTCATTATAAGAACTTGCTGATTTAGGTTTATTGTCTGAGTTTTCTTTTTTTAAAGCTGCTTTATTTTTTGAATTTTCTGCAAACATAATTCCGTTTGGAAATGTGGTTAAAGCCGCAACTAAAGAAAAATCAATATCTAAAATACTCAAAATTTTAGGGGCTCTTATTGTAAAACAAAAACATGAAGTTAATATACATAAAACCGAAACTAAAAACCTCATCGCTCTATTTATTTTGAAAAAACGCACGTTTTATCCCCCGTTAATTTAGGAGTATATACTTCAAAAAGCATATAAAGCGTTATGAACATAATTTTGATTTTATGATTTAGGCCATGTATAAAAAAAATTAACAGCTAATTAAATATCGTCTATATCTTCCTTGTCACACTGGGAATAGTTGAAATAATTGATTAACTGCTTACCATGTTTTATTTTCAGCTCAATAAGTTTAGGAACTCGTTTGAATAAGAGCAATTTGTATGAGAACGTACTGGAATTTTAGACTGTCTAGCTGCTGATTTTTCTATTAAGCTGTTTTTCTAGGGCAGTTATATATTCTATTAACGTTTGTTTTTCTTTTTTGCCTCAGGTTTTACTTTCGAGGTTCGTAGTTTTCGTTATACTGAACTTTCAAACCCCACCCCCTTTATGGGAATTGGGGTTTTTGCTGTTGGGGTTTAAAAATTTCGTTGAAACTATTTCAGATTGCACCGAATTACCAATTAAAACTATAAAATTTCTGTTTTTTTCTTAGTCAATCATTTCTCTAGATTATAATTAGACTTCCTGCGAAACTAAATTTTAAGCTCAAAATTATAAATCCCGGCCATTAAATTAAACTTCAAACCAAATCGTTTTTGCTTGTTTTTATGTTTTTTCGCTGATATCTAATTAATCAACACAACTTGTCTTTGTTTTTTTTACGGAATATTTTTCCCATACAGTTTTCTATTAACATGCTTGCCAAGTATTACGTAAAACACTGAAAAAATAGGCACGCCCAAAATCATACCAGCAAGACCAAATATTCCCCCTCCTACAATTACGCCAAACATAATCCACAAGCCCGACAAACCAATTGCACTTCCTAAAATTCTTGGCCCTATGATGTTACCGTCTATTTGATGTAATATGAATAAGAAAACAGCAAGCCATAATGCCGCTACAGGATCTACTGTTAAAACTATAAGCGTACTAGGTATAGCACCAAAAAATGGACCAAAAAACGGTACAACATTTGTTACTCCAACAATAACACTGATCAGCAGAGCATATGGAGTTTTTAAAAGAAGAGTTCCAAAAAAACATATAATCGTAACTATTAATGAGTTAAGTAATTGTCCGATAAGAAATTTTCCTATTTTTTTATCACATAATCTAAATGTTTCCATAATATGATCAGAAAGTTTTTGTGGAACAAACGCATCTTTAAGTTTTCGTAATTGTAAAAATATTTTTTCCTTTCCAGACAACATATAAACGGAAACTATGACTCCTAAAGTCCAATAATAAGTTTCTAATAAAAATTTTGTTAAAATATCGTACGCTGAGATCATGAAATATTTGCTGAGTTGTTCAAAACCCCCAACAAATCCTAATAACATTTCTAATATTTGTTTTTCATAAGAAGCATCTATTTTTAGAAATTTTAGTATTTTAGTAATAGCATTTTCATTTCCATCTTTAGATAATTCTGACAAATTTTCAGCTAGAGTAGTATAACTAGCAATTATTTGCGGAACAACCATAGAGACTAAAAAGCTAATAAGTCCAAAAAACGCACCATAACAAATCAAAAGGCTTAAAAATTTACGCACTCCTTTAGACAATTTGTTAAAAATGAGAATTCTTTTATAAATAAAAACATACGGTTTATATAGAATATAAGCTATTATGAAGCCATAAATAAAAGGCGTAAGTATACCAATTAAGCTAAATAAACCAGCCAAAATAAAATCAAATCTTGTGAAAAGAAAATAAAGAGTAGCTGTATAACTAACTAAAATTATAGCTTTCCTTAAATTAAACAAAAAAGATTCTCCTTAGAAAAAAACACTCCTGCGTAAATAGATGCATTTATTTTGTTAAAACAACGACATTTGGCTACTTTCAGGAAGATCGTCCAAAGCACCAGCTTTTTTAAGCATCTCTACAGCGTCCTTTGAAAGATTAGCTAAATTTCTTACATCCTCAATAGAAATATATTTACCATGTCTCTTGGCTAATTCAAGATTTTCTGCGGCTACACCACCAACACCTGGAAGTGATGAAAACGGAAATCGAATTTTACCACTTTCTATTAAGTACATTTTGGAATGAGACTTATAAAGATCTACGGGCAAAACTTCAATGCCACGTGCGAGCATTTCATCAACTATTTGTAAAGTCAAATAACTATTACGTTCTTTTCCACTAGCCTCTTTACCCTTAGAACGTATATCTTGCATTTTTCTTTTCAAGGCCTTTCTACCACCTTGCACAACTAAAGCGTTCATATCTTCTTGTCCACGAACGGTAAAGTATGCAGCATAATATTCAAGAGGCTTATAGACTTTGTACCAGCCGAGTCGTAATGCAGCAATTACATAAGCAGACGCATGTGCCTTTGGGAATATGTATTCAATTTTCATGCATGAATCAATATACCATTGCGGTACATTTTTTTTAAGCATTAAATTTTTATATTCTTGTGTTAAAAGTTTTTTAGCTTTACCCCTCCTCACTATTTCCATTATGTCAAAGGCTGTTTTAGAATCTATCCCTTTTTGACGAAGAAAAGTCATAATGTTATCTCTAGTTCCAATAACCTCCGAAATTGAGCAAACAGAACTTTTGATAAGATCCCTAGCATTCGAAGTCCATACTCCGGTTCCGTGTGAAAGTCCGGAAATTTGCACAAGATCTGAAAACGTCTTAGGTTTCGCATCTGCTAACATTTGACGCACAAATTGTGTGCCAAGTTCTGGCAAAGAAATTGTCCCAATTTCTGCATCTATTGGGTCGTTTTCGTCAATTAAATTCAAAGCTTCCGTCGAATTTAAAAGTGACATAACTTTACGGTCGCTCATGGGAACACTTTCAACCTTTACACCAGAAAAATCTTCAAGATATTTGTAAATTGATGGAATATCATGTCCAAGTTCGTCAAGTTTACAGATAGTATCGTGTATTGAGTGAAAATCAAAATGTGTCGTAATATTATCGGATTTCTGATCATTAGCCGGTCTTTGTATTGGACAAAAATCATATATTTCCATACCTTTTGGCACCACAACCATTCCACCAGGATGCTGTCCTGTCGTTTTTCTAACACCGCTACAACCTATCGAAAGACGATTTTCTTCAGTTTTTGAAAAACTTACGTTGTTTTCCTCGGCATATTTTTTTATAAAGCCAAGACTCATTTTTTGCGCTATTGTTGAAATAGTTCCAGCTTTAAAAACATTATCCCTTCCGAAAAGTTGTTCAGTATAACGATGGATGTCTGCTTGGCACTCACCGGAAAAATTTAAATCAATATCTGGGATTTTGTCTCCATCAAAACCAAGAAAAGTTTCAAAAGGAATATCTTGACCGTCTCTCAGATATTCAGTTTGACAATTCGGGCACTTCTTACTTGGCAAATCAAACCCAGAGCCATACGATCCATCGACAATAAATTCACAATTTTTGCAATTGGGACAAACATAGTGTGGTTGTAACGGATTAACCTCAGAAATTTCGCACATCGTCGCGACAAAAGATGATCCAACTGAACCGCGAGATCCAACCAAATATCCACATTCTGCTGACTTTTCCACTAGTTTTTTAGCTGTTATATATAAAAAAGCAAATCCGTGTTTTATTATCGAAGATAACTCCCGAATCAATCTTTCTTCAACGATATCAGGTATTTTTTTTCCGTAAAGTTTATGAGCTTTATCCCATGAACTCTTCTCTAAAATTTTGTCCGCTCCTTCAATAGACGGCGGGTACATACCGACGGGAATTGGCCTTATATCTTCACTTATTTCGTCACTTATCGCTTTTGGATTTTTTACAACCACCTCAAACGCTTTTTCTTCTCCGAGATATGAAAATTCCCTTAACATTTCTTTAGTAGTTTTAAGATACAAGGGCGCTTGAAACTCGGCATCAGAAAAGCCTTGACAAGCCATCAAAATTTTTCTGTACTCCGAACCATGAGGATCTAAAAAATGAACATCTCCTGTTGCAACTACAGGTTTCGATAACTCTTCGCCCAATGCAACAATTTTACGATTCAAATTTTTCAAATCTTCTTCGGATTTAAAAGTACCATCTCGCAGCATAAACGCGTTATTTCCAATGGGCTGAATTTCCAAAAAATCATAAAAAGACGCTATCTTACAAAGTTCATCGTGCGACACACCCTTCATAATAGACCGTACAAGTTCTCCTGCTTCACAGGCACTGCCAAGTAAAAGGCCCTCCCGATTTTGAGAAAGATCACTTTTTAAGATCCTAGGTCGTTTATAAAAATAATCTATATGTGCCATCGAAGTTAATCGATACAGATTTTTAAGTCCTATTTTATTCTTAACCAAGATTATTTGGTGATAAGAATTTAAATTTTTATAATCTTTGTTTTTTTCTTCATCATTTACAAAATAAGATTCAACACCATATATTATTTTAAATTTTCCACCATGATTTTGTATTTTTTCGACAGTATTCATAGCCTCTGGGTACGCTTGTAACACACCGTGATCAGTTATCGCTATAGCTTCATGTCCCCACTCGTATGCACGCGTTATCAAATCTTTGGCTGAATTCATCCCATCCATGGCCGACATGTTAGTGTGTAAATGAAGTTCTATGCGTTTTTCCTTTTCATTATCTACAGTTTTTACTTTCGTGCCACGTAATATAACTTTTGCTTTCATAACAACTTCTCTTGAAAAATTGTCATATTTAATTTCTCCACCAACAAAAATTACATCGCCCTCTTTAAGAGTTTCAAGAGAGTTATTCTCATGTACATTACACAGGATCTTTACACTAATAGAGTTAGTGTAGTCTGTAATATTAATACTAAAAATCTTATATCTCTGATCTTTTGTAATATGTATATTTAATGAAAAAATTTCTCCCCATATACTTGATCTGCCCGTATTATTACTTATGTTTTCTAATTTAATTAAGGATTTTTCAAGATAACCTTTGCCATATAGAGGTGTTCTAGAAACTATTGTTGCCTTTGGATAAAGCAAATTTCCTTCGCGGATTTCCACTGTTTCAAATTTTGAACAAACTTCCTTATTTTTTGAATTCTTGTGGCTTTTATCAATAGCATTTTTTTTATTTATATTACAATACTCATCATTAAAATTAGACCTGTATTCAAGTGGATGAAGCAAATTATTACATATTTCTTCTTGAATGTTTTTAACATCTTTGTTTTTATAAAACCCAGTTCTGATTTTTTCTTTGTATTCTTGAATTATGCTTTTTTTAATATTATTTTTATGTTCTTCCTTTTCAGGAAGACTAACAGACTCTTTTTCGCAGTTTCTTTTTTGTGAAATGAGTTTTATTTTTAACGCATAATCCTCAATTTTCGAATTAAAATCTAGGTTTTTTTCCACAAAATCTTTATTAAAACAACCTTCGTTTTCATTAAAAAACTCAGCTGTTACACAAATTTCCTTTCGAAGATGATCTACAATAATACTTTCAGGAATAGTCTTAAGTGCAGTGTGCGAACACTCAGTCCTGTCTAAATATTGCTCAAGTAAATCCTTAATAGTCTTCATAATATTTTACGTTTCTCCCTAACATAAAAAAACTCCTATCATCACAATTAAAAAAACTACATTTTTTCATGTTTCACAGACATATATCAAGAGTATTCTAAGCTTACAATTAGTTTAAAATCAAACTTTTCTACAAACTTTTTTGACCCCGAAACCTACTTTATTAACTTGCATTAAAACTAACCTATTAATTAGCAACGAATGTCTTAGCTAAAGGTCTGAGATTGCAATTCGGCGATTGAAAGTTTGTTAGCTAATTTGAAACGCACAATCCAAAGTCTAACGAATTATCGTAAACATTTATGTTTGATAAAAATCTCTTGTTGGTAACCAAGCTACAGCGACGATTAGTAGTACCTTTCTTTTAAAGTGATGAAACTACCAATGCTTAGCTTACGATTTCACTGGCTCTTACAGCTATTCTGATTCTTCTAGCTCCGCCAGCAATTGCAAATGTGAATCATCTGGCAGTTCATCTGGTGGTTCGGAATATTGCACACACGAAAACATTCTATAAAATTCCTCAGACTCTATCAAAGAAAATCCGTTATTTCCTTCTTCACATGAACCCTCCAGTTCCAGATTTAAAGCATTTGTATGTAATACAGTTCCTGTAATTCGAGATGGATCAAGGATCAAAATAAACTTAATTTCATCTTTCTCTATTGTATCTACAACAACATATTCATGATTTGCTAACATTCCCTCGTAAAGGCCCTCATTTCCTTCAAGCGTAGTTGCACTGACGGGTTTTCTTGATTCTACTGAACTTTTTATTTGCTCAAATGTATAGTCAGTTCTCGAACAAGCATTCAGAAATCCAAATTGTCTAAAAACATAATTGGCACGTCCACCCCAAGCAATTGTGTAGCCTTCGCCCATTTCATCTGGCTTATTTTTAAAATCAAAATTTTCAAACTGCTTACATATAATATGAGCTAACATTAACAAATCGGGCCAATTAACATGTTTTGTTGCGTTGAAAATTTTTCCTTTATAAAAATAGTTTGCTTTAGGAATGACTTTGGGTAAAACAATATAGTGTGGTACATTAAATTTATCAAATTGCTTCACTGTAACAGTGCCATCTCCATCATCTCGCATAATGCTAGAAATTATATCAGCTCCGCCAGGTGTATTTAATAAAGCAATCGCTGCAGCTAAAAAATAACAATTTCCAAAATTACTCTGCATACAATCAAGAGAGGTTGGCT